>SLDT01000262.1 GCA_007125125.1 Gemmatimonadota bacterium
GTGACCCCGGCGGGGGCGCTGGAGCGGCGGTAGGCCACGGCGGGGGGCCACGGCGGGGGGCAGTGGCGGGAGGCGACCCCCGGAGGGGCGGGAGGGGGAACTCATCCTCCGCTCAGGCCGTACTCCCCTGCGAACCCGAGATCCGTACCTCCCACCCGGACCCGACCGATGATGCGTGCTCTGACCGGCGCTTTCGTTCTTCTCCTGATCGCTCTTCCCCTCCTCGGCACGGACGCCGGGGAGCCCTCCGAGGCCCTTGCCCTCGACCGGGTCCACCTCGAGCTGCGGCGCACCCTGCCGCCGGCCGACTCGATCACGCACGAGCGTCCGGTCGAGCTCCGCCTCTTCTTCTCCGAGCCCCCGCGGATGGAGGGGACGCGGGTGCGCCTGACCGACGCGGCCGACTCGCTCGTGACCTCGACCGCGGCCACGGCCGACGAGGAGGACCCCCGCCAGGTCTTCATCCGCTTCGAGGAGCCCCTCCCGTACGGGAGCTACCAGGCGCACTGGCGGGTGATCGCGCAGGACGGACACGCGCAGAACGGGACCTTCCGGATCCACATCGAGGCGGGTAGCGGAGCCGAGGTCGACCTCCGGCGGGAGTGACCGAGCTCCTCCTGCCACCCTTCCAGCGGTGGCTCCTCTACAGCACGCTCCTCCTCGTGACGGGGGTGCTCGGATGGCGCGGCTTCGTCGCGGGACGGGTCCGCTTCGCCCTCGGCGGAGGTGATCCGCGGCCAGCGGCCGAGCTGCCGGCGGTGGCCCGGCTCGAGCGCCGGATGGCCGCGATCGGGCTTGCGGCCGCGCTCCTTCTCCTCGTCGCATGGGGGCTCCGGCTCCTCGTCCAGCTCCTGGCCTTTCGCGACCCCTTCGTGCCGGTCTCGGAAGATCTGGCCTTCCTCGTCGGGGATCCCCTCTGGGGGCGGGTCTGGATCGTCCAGGGACTCGCGGCGGTCGGGCTCGCGGCCGCCTTCGCCTGGCTGCGCGCAACGGCCGGGAAGCGCGCCCCACCGGAGCCCGGGCTCACCCCCGAGGGAATCCCGCGCACCGGACCGCGCCCGGTCGAGCTCCCCGGTGCCTGGCGGGGCGCCGCCGCCTGCGTCGCGCTCCTCCTTCTCACCCTCGGGCTCTCGAGCCACGCCATGTCCGTGCCCTGGAACCGGCCCCTCGCGGTGGGGGTCGACATCGCGCACGCCACGGCCGCCGGGCTCTGGATCGGGGTCCTCGCCCTCGTGCTCCTCGGCACCCCGCGCGGCGCGGGCGCTGGCGCGGACGGGGACGAGGCGCCCCCCGGCACCCTCCTCGCCGCGCAGCTCCGCGCCTTCTCGCCCCTCGCGATGGGGAGCGTGGGGGTCCTCCTCTTCATGGGGGTCCTCCTGTCGGGGTACCACCTCCCCTCGATCCCCGCGCTCTGGGAGTCCCGCTACGGCCGGACCCTCCTCGTGAAGGTGGCCCTCTCCCTCGGGGTGCTCGCCCTCGGGTTCGTCAACTGGAGGAAGGGCCTCCCGCAGGTCGACACCCCCGCCGGCCGAGGCCGGCTCCGGCGCGCGGCCAGCCTCGAGGTCGGGCTCGCTCTCGCCGTGCTCCTCGTCACCGCAATCCTCGTGGCCACACCCCTCCCACCGGGGGCGCACGACCCGTGACCCCTGACCCCGACCCCGGGCCGGACCACCTCGCCCCGAACCACCTCGCCCCGAACCACACGCCCCGGACCCCCTTCGCGTCGGTCCGGCCCCCTTGCCCCGGCCGCTCCCGGCCCTTCTCTTGAGCAACCGTCGCGGGAGGTGCGGGGCGCCCGCCCCTGCTCCTCGCCGACTCCTGCGAACCGACCGATTCCTCAGAACCGAAGGATTCAGATGCTGCGCATTCCGAGCCCGGCCACCCTCGCCCTCCTTCCCCTCCTCGCCCTCCTCGCCCTCGGCTGCGGACCGGGCGACGCCGAACCCGCGCCGGAGCCCGAGGCGGTTGCGCTCACTGCGCAGGATGCCTTCTGGCAGAACTTGCAGGCGCTCTGCGGACGGGCGGCCGAAGGCGAGCTGCTCCAGGCCCCGGACCAGCAGATCGACCCCGAGGCCGACCTCGTCGTGCACTTCTGGGAGTGCTCCGACGAGGAGATCCGCTTTCCTCTCCACGTCGACGACAACCGGTCGCGGACCTGGGTCTTCATCCGGCACGATGACGCGCTCGAGCTGCGCCACGACCACCGGAACCCCGACGGGACGGAGGAGCGCAACACCTGGTACGGTGCCTCGACCCTCGACGAGGGCACGGCGAACCAGCAGGAGTTCGTGACGGAGCGCAACGGGATCCGGAGCGGGTGGCGGGTCGTGATCGAGCCCGGAGTGCACTACACCTACGGGACGATTCGCGGCGGCGAGTGGCGGCACCACCTCGAGTTCGACCTCACGAGCGAGGCCGAGGTCCCGCCCCTGCCCTGGGGGCACGAGACGCGTCCGTCGCAGCGCCCCTGACCGGGGGGGCGGCGCGAGGGTCAGCGGGGGTCGGCGGCCTCGGCGGCGAGGATCCGTCGTGCGGCCGCGGGCAGGTCGGGCACGGCCTCGAAGTCGGCCGGGAGTTCGCGCGCGGCCTCGGCTCCGTGGCCGGTCAGCACGAGGAGCCCTCCTCCCCGGAAGCGGCGTGCGGGGAGGAGGTCGGTGAGCTTGTCCCCGACGAACCAGGACCCCTCGAGCCGGAGGTCGAGCTCGCGCGCGGCACGGAGATACATGCCGGGGCCCGGCTTGCGGCAGTCGCAGGGTGCGGTGTGATCGGGATGGTGCGGACAGTGGTAGGTGCCGTCGACGGGGACGCCGGCGGCGGCGAGGCGACGGTCGAGCTCCGCGGCCACCGCGTGGTAGTCGGCCTCCGAGTAGAGGCCGCGCGCGATCCCGGACTGGTTCGTGACGACGACCAGGGCGAGGCCGGCCCCGCGGAGGGAGCGGAGGGCCTCGAGGGCGCCGGGGACGAGCTCGACCCCGGCCGGATCGGCGAGGTAGTCCTTCTCGAGGAGGAGGGTGCCATCGCGGTCGAGGAAGACGGCGCGCCGAGGTCGGGACGCTCCCGGGCCCGGCCCCCGACCTGTGCCCGGCCCCCGACCTGCCGCCGGCTCCGCGCCCTGTCCGGTGCCCGGCCCGTGGCCCGGACTGCTCACCGGGCGATGGCGAGCGTGGTGTCCGGGGGCACGCCGGGGGCGTCGTCGCCCGGATCGTCCGGCTCGGGTGGTCCCTCGACCTCGACGGTGCCCCCGCCGCCGGGGACCCCGTTCAGGTTCACGAGCCCGGCCACGGTGACCTCGTAGACGACCTCGGGCTCGAGCCGGCTCTCGAGGATCACGACGAACTCGAAGGCGGGAAGGGGCGGATCGTCGGCCTCGGGCTCCGGCGGGGGAGGCGGGGGCTCGTCGGGGTCGTCCGCGTCCCGCGCGGCCTCCTCCGCGGCACGCCGGGCGTCCCACTCCCAGCGGTGGAGGAACTCGGCGGTGGCGGGGACCTCGGCCTCCTCGCGGGCGAGGATGACCTGCACGGTCTCCAGGTCGAGTTCCGGATCGATCGGGTCGTCGAAGAGGAGCCGGAGAGTGATCGAGTCGACGGCGATCACCTCCTGGAGCACCGCCGGAGTGGTGTCCGGAAGGAGGAGGGCGAGGTCCGTCACGATCAGGGTGTCGGCGGTGGCGAGCTCCACCTCGAGTGAGTCCTGCGGCTCGGAGAAGTCGGGCGCCCGGTTCCGGTTCCGGTCCTCGTAGGCCACGACCCGGTAGCGGTTCGCGGGGAGGTAGGGAAAGGTGAAGATCCCGAGCGAATCGGTGACGGTCGAGTGGAGGGGCCCCCCGTCGACCGGCTCCACGTCGACCCGGGCCCCGGGCGCCTCCTCCCCGGTGAGACGGTCCAGGACGACACCGCCCAGGACATTGGGTTCGAAGCCCGGCCCCGTCGAGAAGAAGAGGTCGAAGTTGTCGATGAGCCGGTTTCGCCAGAGGTCCTGCAGGGTGGGAAGAAGGGTCACCCGGTAGACTGTCCGCTCCGTGAACCCGCCCTCCACGCGCACGTCGATCCCGTCGCGCCGGTGCCGCACCTGGACCGGGCCGGTCCTGGGCGAAACGACGACGGCGTCGCGCAGCCCCCCCTGCGTCGGCCGCTCGCTCAGCCGGCGGTCGAAGGTGAAGCGCACCCAGCCGTCGAAGGGGTCGACGACGGCAAAGGTGTCCGGGCTCGTCGCGATGACCTGCATCGGGGTCTCCGGCACATCGCCCCCGGTCGGAGCGACCTGGCGGGCGCACCCTGCGGCGACGAGGACCAGGAGCACCGGGAGGAAGGCCCTCCGGGCCATCAGACCCCCTCCAGGATGGCGAGCTTCTCGCGCAGGGTGTCGCGCTGGGCCCGGAAGCTGCTCTCCTTCTGGCGCTCCTTCTCGACGACCTCGGCGGGGGCGCGGGTGACGAAGGCCTCGTTCGCGAGCTTCTTCGCGATCGCCTGGAGCTGCCCTTCGAGGCGCTCGATCTCACCGGCGAGCCGCGCCCGTTCGCGATCCAGGTCGACGAGCCCCTCGAGGGGGAGGAAGACCTCCTGCCCGGACGAGAGCACGGCGGTGGCGCCGACGCCCCCTCCCACACCATCCCCGAACTCCAGGGTCTCGACTCGGGCGAGCTGGTGGAGCCGGCTCCGTTCTCCCTCGAGGGTGCTTCGGAGGGCGGGATCGGCTCCGCGCAGGACGAGGGTCACGGGGGCGCCTTCCCCCACGCCATACTCCTTGCGCAGCGAACGGACGGTGGTGACGAGCTCCTGGAAGACGGCCATGCCCTCTTCGGCGGCCTCGTCCTCGCGGGCCGGATCGCCCCCGGGCCAGGGGGCGACGAGGAGGCTTTCGGGGCGCTCCTCCCCCTCCGGCCAGGGGATCCGGTCCCACAGGTGCTCGGTGACGAAGGGCACGAGGGGGTGCAGGAGCCGGAGCGTCCGGTCGAAGACATGGACGAGGACGGCGCGGGCGGCCTGGCGCGAGGCCTCGTCCTCCTCGCCCCGGAGGCGACCCTTGACGAGTTCGAGGTACCAGTCGGCGAAGTCGCCCCAGAAGAAGTGGTGCGCGCGCTCGACCGCCTCGTGGAGGCGGAAGCGCTCGAGGGCCCGGGTCATCCCGGCCGAGGTCTTCGCGAGGCGCGAGAGGATCCAGCGGTCCGCGGTCCGGAGGTCGCCCTCGACGGCGGCGATGGGGGCGACGGTGCCTTCCCCCACGGACATGAGGGTGAAGCGGCCGGCGTTCCAGAGCTTGTTCGCGAAGTTGCGGCCGGGGGCGAAGGCGGCCTCGAGGTCCTCGTGGTCGAGGTGGATGTCGGTGCCGACTCCGCACATCGAAAGGACGGTGTAGCGGAGGGCATCGGCGCCGAAGCGGTCGACGACCTCGATGGGGTCGATCCCGTTCCCGAGCGACTTCGACATCTTGCGCCCCTTCGCGTCGCGGACGGTCCCGTGCAGGAAGACGTCGCGGAAGGGGGTCTCGCCCTGGAACTCGTAGCCGGCCATGATCATGCGGGCGACCCAGAAGAAGAGGATCTCCGGGGCGGTGACGAGGGTGTGGCCGGGGTAGAAGGCCTTCAGGTCATCGCCGGAATCGGGCCAGTCGAAGACGGAGAAGGGCCAGAGCCAGGAGCTGAACCAGGTGTCGAGGACGTCGGGGTCCTGCTCGATGGCGATGCTCCCGCAGGTCGCGCAGGCGTCGGGGTCCTCGCGGGCGACGGTGATCCCGGCGCAGTCGGCGCAGTGCCAGGCGGGGATCCGGTGCCCCCACCAGAGCTGGCGCGAGATACACCAGTCGCGGATGTTCTCGAGCCACTCCTCGTAGACCTTGGTCCAGCGGTCGGGGTGGAAGCGGACCGTTCCCTCGCGCGAAGCCCGGAGGGCGGGCTCGGCGAGGGGCTCCATCCGGACGAACCACTGCTCGGAGAGGCGCGGCTCGACGACGGTGTCGCAGCGGTAGCAGCGGGGGATGGCGTGGGTGTGGGGCTCGTCGCCGGCGAAGAGGCCGGCCTCGCGGAAGGCCTCGAGGACGGCGCGGCGGGCGTCGAAGCGGTCCAGCCCGCGGAAGGGCTCGGGAACGTTCTCGTTCGTGGCGGCTTCGGGGGTGAGGACGTTCAGGATCTCGAGGCCGGTGCGGCGCGCGATCTCGAAGTCGTTCGGGTCGTGCGCGGGGGTGACCTTGACCATCCCCGTGCCGAACTCGGGGTCGACCCAGTCGTCGGCGACGATCGGGATCCGGCGCCCGGCGAGGGGGAGCTCGACCTCGGCGCCGACGAGGGGCGCATAGCGCTCATCGGCGGGGTGCACGGCGACGCCCGTGTCCCCGAGCATCGTCTCGGGGCGGGTGGTCGAGACAGTGAGGGTCCACCGGCCGTCGTCGGTGCGCTCGATCGCGTCGGCGCCGGCCTCGCGGGCGGCCTGCGCGGCGGCGGCGGCCTCGGGGGCGAGGGGATAGCGGAGGTGGTGGAGCCTTCCTTCCGACTCCTCGGCCTCGGCCTCCTCGTTCGAGAGCGCGGTGCCGCAGCGCGGGCACCAGTTGATGATGTACTCGCCGCGGTAGATCAGCCCCCGCTCGTGGAGCTGGACGAAGACCTCGCGGACGGCCTTCGAGAGCCCGGGATCGAGGGTGAAGCGGGTGCGCTCCCAGTCGCACGACGCTCCGATCGCCTCGAGCTGCTCGAGGATCGTGCCCCCGGTGTCGTTCACGAAGTCCCACACTTCCCGGAGGAAGGCTTCGCGGCCGAGGTCGAAGCGGGTAGCACCGTCACGTTCGCTGGCGATCTTCCGCTCGACGACGTTCTGGGTGGCGATGCCGGCATGGTCCGTGCCGGGGACCCAGAGGGCTGCCCTGCCCCGCATGCGCTCGAAGCGGATGAGGACGTCCTGGACCGTGTTGTTCAGCCCGTGCCCCATGTGGAGGACGGCGGTCACGTTCGGCGGGGGGATGACGATCACGTACGGATCGGCGCCGTCGGCAAGGACCCGTGAGGCCGGGACGTGGAAGAGCCCCCGCTCTCGGGAGCGTTCGTAGAGGGGCCGTTCGATCGAGGCGGGGTCGAGTCGGGTCGGAAGAGCGTCGGACACGCGTCTCTCGGAGGTGTGATCGCCGGGTGGAGCGTCGGCGGGGAATCAGGGGGCCACGCTCTCGTGGGTGCGCGGCCGTGGAGGTGGGGGTGTCGCGGGAACCGGGTGTGCGGGCCGGTTCGAGCGGGGACGAACCCCGACCCTGAAGTTTATCCGGGGCGGCGGGGGGCGTCAATCGGGTGGGGGGTGCGTCA
>SLDT01000168.1 GCA_007125125.1 Gemmatimonadota bacterium
GCCTCGGAGGTGAGTCGGGCAAGCGTACGACTGCCGACCCAGGTGACGTGGGCAGAAGCGCCGGATAGCGCGAACTCGATCTCCTCGTCGATACCCTCGACACCGCCGGGGTCCTGGACCGGGAGGAGAAGCACACGGGCCCCCTGGAGACCAGGGACCGCGCCGCGCTCCCATCCGGGAGCAATCACCTCGGGCGCCTGCCTCGCACCGCACGAAGCCATGGAGAGGAGCGCCAGAAGACAAAGGACCCGTGCTGGCACGCGCCCGGCATGCCTCTCGATCGAAAGTCCGTTCACGGTTTTGGTACAGCCGATGCAGCCATGCGGTTCCCCGCGGCCCCGGCGTCCGGACCGGTCATGGCCCGGATCCGTCTCCTGTCCCTGTCGGATCCGGGTCGGCCTTCCCCTCGTCGAACGAGAGAGCAGCGGAGTTCACACAGTAGCGCAGCCCGGAAGGGGCCGGTCCGTCCGGAAAGACGTGGCCCAGATGAGCGTCGCACACAGCGCACAGGACCTCGGTACGGCGCATGAAGAGGGATCGATCGACCCGCTCCGCAACAACGCCAGGCCGAACGGTTTCGGCGAAGGAAGGCCAACCGGTTCCAGAGTCGAACTTCGACGTGGACGAAAAGAGTGGCGTGCCACAGCAGACGCAGAGGTAGGTGCCGGGAGCCTTCGTCTGCCAGTAGGCTCCGGTGAAGGCCCGCTCGGTACCACCCTCGCGGGCTACCCTGTACTGCTCGGGCGTCAGCCGGCGTCGCCACTCCTCCGGGGAGCGCTCCACCCGCCGTGGTGCGCTTCCATCCATGCGTCAGCTCCCGTCCGACGAATTCACGATCCGGACGGAGGTCATGGTGACTTCGTCGCGTGGCCTGTCCGCACCGTCCGTCGACACCCCTCCGATCGCCCGCACGACCTCCATTCCCTCGGTCACGCGGCCGAACACGGCGTGCCGGTTGTCGAGCCATGGGGTTGCGGCGAGTGTCACGAAGAACTGGGACCCACCCGTATTCGGGCCGGCATTGGCCATCGAGAGCACGCCTTCACCATCGTGGCGCAACTCGGGGTGAAACTCGTCCTCGATGCGATACCCGGGTCCCCCTCGGCCCGTCCCATCCGGACATCCTCCCTGGATCATGAATCCGTCGATCACCCGGTGGAAGACCACCCCGTCGTAGAACTCCTTCTCGACCAGGGAGATGAAGTTCTTCGTCGTGACAGGGGCCCGCTCCTCGAAGAGCTCCGCGGTGAAGCTCCCGTGATTCGTATCGATTCGAACGCTGCGGTTCGCCATGCCTGCTCCGTTGTTCGAGCTTTCGTCGGGCCCGGACAGCTCCTGCGTCCGGGTATTCCGGGCAGTCCAACCCGACATCGGCTCTGACGTTCCACTCGTCCGGGAATGGTGTTCAGAGGAGATGTCCGCCATCCACCGGGAGCACGATGCCCGTGATGTGACGGGCCGCCTCCGAGCAGAGGAAGAGGACTGCCCCCGCAACATCTTCCGGTCCACCGAGACGCCCCAGCGCACTCCGCTCGCGCGCCCGGTCAAGGATCTCCGGAGGAACCCTCTCGGTGAGACGAGTCGTGCGGATGTACCCCGGAGCCACGGCGTTCACGTTCACGTTTGCAGGTCCGAGCTCCATGGCGGCGCTGCGCGTGAGGGCCAGGAGCCCCCCCTTGGACGCAGCGTAGTTCGCTAGCCCGAACTCGCTCCGAAGGGCGTGGATCGAGGAGACGTTCACGATCTTTCCGTATTCCTGGCGTCGGAAGTGCGGAGCGACCGCCCGGATGAAGTAGAAGGCGCCGGTGAGGTTCGTGGCAAGCACATCGTCCCACTCCTCGTTCGACATGCGCCAGAGCGCCCGATCCCTTCCGATACCTGCGTTGTTCACGAGTATGTGAAGGCCCCCCAGGAACCCGACCGCCTCGTCCACGAAGCCAGCCACTCCGTCCCCATCACGCGAGTCCGCATCTCGGGCGAGCACCCGCACGCCCAACGCCCGGAGCTCGGCGGCCGTCGCCTCGGCTTCGCCCCTCGCCTCGTCCCCCTTGTCCAGGAAGGTGAAGGCGATATCAGCCCCCGAACCGGCGAGGGCAAGGGCAATCGCCCGGCCGATGCCGGTCGAGCCCCCTGTCACGATTGCACCGCGTCCTCGCAGCCCCCCCACGGTCATCCGGGGCTCCGGCTGGGCATTGGGCGCGACCTCCTCGAGAAGCTCCTCCACGGCCGCGGTCGCTCCGGGTGGGGGCGGCAGCAGCACATCACCCGTCTCGGCATCCCGGTCGTCCGGCCAGCTTGCACGGCCCCCGGAGGCCGGATGTCGAGAGAAGCCGCCGGACATGCGGACTCAATCCGGCGAAGAGTGTCGAATCACCGTTCCCTCCACGAGGAAGACCACCTCTTCGGCGATGTTCGTCGCGAGGTCGGCCACCCGCTCGAGGCTCTGACTCGCGAGCAGGAGCTCCAGGGCGGGAGAGATTCGGCGTGGGTCTTCGAACATGTGGGTGACAAGGATTCGGTGCAGCGAGTCCCTGAGCTCATTCACCCGCCCGTCCCGTCCCCGGACCTCTCTCGCGAGTTCGGGATCTTTCGTCGAGACGGCCCGCAGGGCGTCGGCAAGCATTCCGAGCGCGACCGCGATCATCTCTTCGAGCTGTGGCGCGTGAGGTACGGGTGGGTGGTGGTCCAGAGCCTCGACGGCCCGGCCGATCTTTGCCGCGTGGTCTCCCACTCGCTCCAGGTCGTTCGAGATCTTGAGGGTCGCAACGATGCGGCGCAAATCCCCAGCCATCGGTTGCTGGAGCGCCAGAAGCTCGAGCGCCCGCTCATCGACATCGAGTTCCAGGCGGTCGATCGCCTCGTCACCCGACCACACGGCGCGAGCCGCCTCCGCGTCTCGGTCGAGCAGCGCGCGCGTGGATCGGTCGATTGCCTCTTCAGCGGCTCCGGCCATGGCCATCAGGCGGTCCTGGAGTTCGTCGAGGAGGTCTTGAAATCTGCGCTTCGGGGCATCTCTCATTCAGCAATGTTACCGGTCCGTTGCAATCGGGGGAAGGGCGGCGGGGTGCCAGCTCCGCGTCCGGGCCCGGAAAGCCCTCGTCACTCCCCCTCGACCCGTGGGAGGGTGAAGGCAATGGTGGTGCCTTCGCCGAGCTGGCTCTCGGCCGAGACCTCCCCTCCCATGCTCTGCACGAGGTGCCGCACGATGGCGAGCCCCAGTCCGGTTCCTCCTGCGGCGCGATCCCTCCCCGGATCGACGCGATAGAACCGCTCGAAGATTCGGGGCAGTGCAGATGATGGAATGCCGGAACCGGAGTCGCTGACAGCCACGCGAAGCTCCGGACCCCGAGGCTCGATCCGTACCCGGATGGTTCCACCGTCCGGAGTGAATCGCACCGCATTGTCAAGGAGGTTCCTGAAGATCTGGTGAAGGGCCTGGCCATCGGCGAGCGCCACCGCATCCCCCACGATCGCGAAGTCGAACTCCCTCTCCCGATGATGATTCAGGAGATCGGCCCAGACTTCGTGGGCCACGGGGGCAACCTCGACCTCCTCCTCGAGCGTCTTCCACGCTCCGGACTCGAGTCGGGACAGGTCGAGCAGGTCATCGACCAGGTTCTGGAGTCGGACCGTGTTCATTCGGATCGAAGTGAGGAACTGGTCCTTCAACTCACCCGGCGGATCGCCTTCGAGCAGCGTTTCTGCGAATCCGCGCATGGCCGTGAGCGGTGTCTTCAGCTCGTGCGAGGCATTGGCGACGAAGTCGCGTCGTATCTGCTCCATCCGCCGCAGGTCCGTCACATCGAGGAAGGTCACGACGGACCCTCCCTCTTCGAGGAGCCGCGCCCGCACGAGAAGATGCCGGCCTCCGACCACCACCTCTCGGGGATGGAGGGGCATGAGCACCGATTCCTCGAGGTGGTCCCGGAGGGCGGGATGTCGGACGAGGGTCCCGATGGGAGCGAAGGAGTCGGGCTCACGCATCCCGAGCAGTTCCACGACCGCCCGATTCATCCGCAGGACGCGGGCGTCGGGGGTGAGAGCAAGGACCCCTTCCGCGATCGAGTCGATCAGGGTCTGCATCTCGTCCCTCTGGCGGCGCATCTCGCCAAGCCGCCCTCGCACCTCCTCGCCCAGATCGCGAAGAGCGCCCGTGATCTCGAGGAGTTCCGGAGAACCCGGCGCCTCCCACTCGGCCGCCCCGAGACTTCCGTCGCTCATTCGGCGCACCCGGCCGGTGAGGTCGTCGAGCTCCCGCCCGACTCGGGCAGTCACCAGGCCCGAACCGAGCACGACGAGGAAGATCCCGCCGGCACCCGTCGCAAGGATAAGGACAAGTCCCCTTCGCCCCGGCGCCGGGAAGGCGGGCACGGCACGGGCCAACCGAAGGACCCGAGGGGCCTCGGGCGTCCCCACTTCCACCGCGGCGTAGAGCGACTGGACCCCCGCCGTGGCGCTCCTGCGTTCGAGGAGCACACGCGCGCCCTCCCTTGCCTGGACGACTTCCGGCCGATCGGCGTGTGTCTCGAGACCTCGCACATCGCCTCCGGGGATCCCGGTATCGGCCATCACCCTCCCATCCGGCCCAACAATCGTCACCCGCGCGCCAAGGAGTCGTGCGACCTCATCGGCAGCCCCGGAAAGGAACTCGTCGTGGAGGACCCCTTCCAGTAGGCGCTCCGCGATGGCGAGGTCCCGCAGCAGACGCTCTCCCTCGCGCTCTCGAAGAGGAGGATCCAGGATGGCCAGCAGCAGGACCGCCGTGACCCCGAGGGTGAGGAGGAGGACCCCTCCCCCCAGAAGCCCCGCTCGCCATCGCAGCCTCAAGAGGCCCTCACACGCCGTCCGGGATCTTCAGGCGATAGCCGAAGCCCCGGACCGTCTCGACCCAGTCACCGACCTCTCCGAGCTTTCCGCGCAGCCTCCGGATGTGCATGTCGACCGTTCGCGTCTGGATGCGGTCGGCCACCTCTGCCTCCACGTCCCAGGCCCGCTCGAGGAGCTGCCGCCGGCTTTGAGTGCGCCCCCGTCGCTCGAGGAGGGCCTGCAGGAGGCGGAACTCCGTCGGCGTCAGGTTGAGTTCATCCCCATTCAGGCGGGCCTGGTGGGAGCCGGCATCGAGGACCAGGGGGCCGGCGCGGAGAAGCTTCGCCCTCGGATCGCCCGAGGCCGGTTCGGAACGCCGCAGGATCGACTGGACACGGAGCACCAGCTCACGAGGCGAGAAGGGTTTCGTCAGGTAGTCGTCCGCACCGAGTTCCAGCCCCCGGATCCGGTCTTCCTGCTCCCGCTTGGCCGTCAGGACCAGGACCGGAAGCGCCTGTGTCGCCCCTTCGCTCCGGATGCTTCGGAGGATTTCGTCTCCGGAGATCCCCGGCAGCATCCTGTCCAGGACCAGGAGGTCCGGGAGTTCCCGGCCGAGCGCGGTGAGCGCCTGGTCACCATTTGACGCCGTCTCGACACGGAATCCCTCCCGTGTGAGCTGGTAGGCGATGAGGGCCGCAATGTCCGGCTCGTCTTCGACCACGAGAACTCGCGGTGCTGTGGCATTTCCCTGGCTTGCGCTCATGATCGTCCTGAGGGCGGTGGCGTCCATCTCGTCTCCATGTGTGGTTCGGGACGCCGGGACGGGAGCTCAGTGGCTTCCGTCATCCCCGATGATCGCCCCGACCTCCTCGTCGGTGAGTGTGTGATTCTGCTGCTTCGCGTGGTCCAGAATTCGACGGGCGAGGCAGTCATCTCCCTCCCCATGCCCCCTCTCCCGAAGCCAGTAACGGACGTTCGAGAGCCCTGCCATGGGACCGATCTCGATTTCCTGGCGCCGACCGAACATCCCGGCGGGCACCCCGGAATAGATCCGGTCCGCCAGCCACGCATCCCCCTTGACCTCGGCCTTGATGATCGCGGCAGCGTGCACTCCGGTTCCCGTGCGGAAGGCATCCCGTCCGAAAACCGGGTACCCGGGCGGAATCTCGACCCCGGTCGCCACCGAGACCTCCTCGCAATATCGTCCGAGCGATGCGAGATCGCCCTGGCGCAGTCCGAGGAGTCGAAGATTGACGAGGAGCAGGTCCATCTCGACGTTGCCGACCCGTTCTCCGATTCCGAGCGCGGTCCCATGGATCCGATCGGCTCCCGCCTCGATGGCTGCAAAGGCGTTCGCAAGGCCGAGGCCCCGGTCCCGGTGCCCGTGCCAGTCGACCTTCACGTTTTCCCCGCTCGGGGCGACGACCGCGTCGCGGACCCAGCGTACGAGGCTCCGCACCCCGTCCGGGGTGGCGTGCCCCACGGTGTCGGCAAGGCAGATGCGCCGCGCCCCCCACTCGATCGCCCGCCCGTAGAGCGCCTTCAGGACTTCAGGTCGTGCCCGGGTCGTGTCTTCGGTCACGAACATCACGGGGAGTCCCTCCCCGACAGCGAAGGTGACGGCTTGTTCCGACACTCGCAGCATGCGGTCGAGGGTCCAGTCCTCGGCATACTGCCGGATCGGCGAGCTCCCGATGAAGGTGCACGCCTCGATCGCGATGCCTGTCTCCTGACTGATGCGCGCGATCGGCTCGACGTCCTGGACGAGGGTGCGCGCCGCGCAGTTCGGACGAATTCGAAGCCCGGCACGGGCAATCTCCCGCGCGAGCTCGCGCACGTCCGACACCGCTCGTGGCCCGGCGCCGGGAAGGCCGATGTCGGCTGCGTCGATCCCGAGCTCGTCCATGAGGTGCAGGATGCGAAGCTTGGCCCCGATGTCCGGATCCTTCACCGAGGGGCTTTGCAGGCCATCGCGCAGGGTCTCGTCATCGAGCTCGACGGACCGGAGTGCGGACGGTTCGGTCTCGTTCCAGTCGTGGATCAGGGGCGCTTCGCTCATCGTCTTGCTCCGCGTTGATGGTGGCCTCGCTCGTGCGACGGCTTCCATCCCGTTTCGCCGCGCCCTTGGGGCCAGCCCGGGGCCTCCGACCTCGGCACGACGGGAACGCCTCGTCGTGCAGCGCGGAATCGAACATGCGTTGAAGCTATCGCCTCCGTGTAACAGCAACCTCCTCGCAATGTAACGGAGCAGTCACGGAACGCGGAGCGCTCAGAAGATTCGGATCTCGGAGCTGGGGCCGACGCTCAGAACGCCCTGCGCTCCATCGACCACGGAGTCGGCACCCACGATGGAGTCATGGAGCCGTGCCCTCCGGATCCGTGCGCCCCGCCCCACGATGCAGTTCTCGAGCTCCGAATCCTCGACTTGCGCCCCGGCCTCGATCGTCACGCCGGCCCCGATGCGGGCGTTGCGCAGCTCGACGCCCTCCTCGACGCGCGCCGCCTCGTCGAGGCTCGATGCCTCGTCGATGCGGGCCGACGCCGCGCACCCCCCCCGCCCCGACCGGACGAGGTGGGCATTCGTCTCGAGCAGGGTCTCGACCTTCCCGCAGTCATACCAGCCGCCGACCGGCGCGGTCCGGATCCTCGCCCCCTGGTCGACCATGTACTGGAAGGCGTCGGTGAGATAGAACTCTCCGGACTTCCCCGGGCCCTCCGCGAGGACGTGGTCAATCCCCCGGAAGAGGAGCTCATGGTCCCGAATGTAGTAGAGCCCGATGTTCGCGAGCTTCGACACGGGCTCGGAGGGCTTCTCGACGATCCGGGTCATCGCGCCCTCCCCGTCGGTCACGATCACCCCGAAGCGCTGGTAGTCCTCGACCTCCTTTGCCCAGATGATCCCGGCATCCCTCTCACCGAGCGTCCGTGCCAGGGACAGGTCGGCGTCGAACAGGGTGTCGACGAAGACGATGAGGAGATCCTCGTCCACGAAGGGCTCGGCGAGCTTGATCGCCCCCGCGGTCCCGTCCTGCACCTCCTGCACGACGTAGTGGGCCCGGAGCCCCGGGTACTCCTCGGCGACATAGCGTCGCACCTCGTCGCCGAGGTAACCCACGATGAAGACGACCTCGTCGATCCCGAGGGCGGGGAAGTCATCGAGGATGTAGCTCATGACCGGCTTCCCACCGACCCGCACGAGGGGCTTCGGGGTCGTGAGCGTGTGGGGGCGCAGGCGCGTTCCCTTGCCAGCGAGGGGAATGACGGCTTTCATGCGGGGCTCCTTGGAAGACGGGATGGGTGTGCGTTCGAAAGCTGCTCCCGCTCCCCCCGGGGGTCAAGCTCGAGAGCCGGGGGCGGCCCGGCAGCCCGGGGGGTGGCCCCGGGGAACCCCGGAACCCGGTCCGATCGCCGAGGCTACTATGCTCTGCGGCGGCGGACCCGGGAGCGGACCCCGACCGCGCGCGTCATCCCACCTCCGAAGGGAGAACCACGATGTCCAGGACAGCTTCCCCCCGCCGCCTCTTGCCCGGCCTCCTTCCCTCTCTTCTTCTGGGTGCCCTCCTCGCGGGCGCACCCGCTGCGGCCCAGGAGACGACCCTCCAGGTCCAGGGCGAGGGAGTCGTCGAGGTCGCACCCGACCGGGCCCGCATCAGCTTCGCGGTCGAGACCGAGGCCGAGACGGCACGGGAAGCGGGCGAGGCCAATGCCCGGGTCATGGACCGAGTCGTGACCGCACTTCGGGAGTCCGGAATCGAGGGCATCCGGATCGAGACCTCGGGCTACATGCTCCAGCCGCGCTACCGCTTCGTCGGCACCGACCGCCGCCAGGAGATCGCCGGCTACAGCGCCCGCAACATGGTGCAGGTGATCGCGGACGAGGTCGAGGAGGTCGGCCGGATCGTGGACACCGCCCTCGACGCCGGGGCGAACCGGGTTCAGCAGCTCGTGTTCGAGGTCCGCGACGCGGAACCCCATCGCCTCGAAGCCCTCCGACTGTCGGTCGAGCAGGCGCGTGGCGAGGCCGAGGTGATGGCCCGTGCACTCGGCATGCGGCTCGGAGACCCCTCCCGGGTCCAGGGTGGGGCACAGCGTCCCTCCCCGATCATGCCGGGCGTCTTCATGCGGACGGAGGCAATGGCGATGGCCGATCAGCCCACGACGCCCGTCGAGGCGGGGACCCAGCGCATCACGGCGAGCGTCTCGATCACCTACCGCCTCCATCCGGAGCGCTGATGGGGCGCTTCGGCGGGAGCCGGGCCGAGACCCGTCCCGACCACTCCGACCCTGGCCTCCGTGGGCGCCGCTACGCGATACCCTTCGAGGAGGTCTGGTCCGCGGCGAAGATCCTGGCCGGCAGTGAGCTCCCCCGCTGGACCCTCGTCGAGGCTGACGATCGCGAGGGGTGGATCCGGGCCGAGAGCCGCACCCGTCTCTTCGGGTTCGTGGACGACGTCGAGATCCGGATCGGGCTGGACCCGGAGGGACAGACCCGCGTCGACCTCACGTCGGCCTCCCGCAAGGGAGCATGGGACCTCGGCACGAACGCGCGACGGGTCAGACACTTCCTGGGCGAGTTGGACCGCGCGCTGGAGGCCAGGGGGCACGCCACCCTTCCTCCCATGGTGCCGGGGGCGGGGGCGCCGGCCGGGCACGAGGGCTGATCCCGCGCGGGGAGAAGGGGAGCCGGGCCCCCTTCTTCCCGCGGCTGGTCAGCGTGCGGCTTCGACGGGGACCTCCTGGCGCGCCTGTGGGCCGCCTGACCGGAAGGAGATGTCCTCGCCCTCGCTCCGCGCCACGACCGCCGAAGCCGTCAGGTCACCGGTCACGTTCACCGAGGTGCGGATCATGTCGAGAATGCGGTCCACCCCGAGAATCAGCGCGATCCCGGCCTGGACCTGTGCTCCCAGCCCGACTGCGTTCAACACGATGATCAGTGTGATGATCCCCGCGCTCGGAACGCCCGCAGCACCGATGGATGCGAGGGTTGCCGTGAGAACGACGATGAGCTGTTCCGTGATGCCGATGTCGATCCCGTAGATCTGGGCGATGAACATGACGGCGACCGCCTGGTAGAGCGCGGTCCCGTCCATGTTGATCGTGGCTCCGAGGGGCAGCACGAACGAGGAGACGGGCTTCGAGACACCAAGCTTCTCCTCGGCCGTCTCCATCGTGACCGGAAGGGTCGCATTCGAGGACGAGGTCGAGAAGGCAACGAGGGGAGCGTTCGCGATGCGCCGCAGGAACTCGATGAAATTCAGCTTTGCGAGGAAACGCACGGCGAGACCGTACGTGATCGTGAGGTGGAGCAGCAACCCGATCACCACGACGCCCGAGTAGATCAGCAGACTCTGCAGGAGGTCCAGGCCAAAGCGCGACACCACGGCCGCGATGAGGGCAAAGACGGCATAGGGGGCGGTCTTCATGATCCAGTCGATCACGACCATGCTCGCGTCGTTCACCCCCTCGAAGAAGGTGATCACGGCGTCGCGACGCTTTGGAGCAATCACGCTCACGGCCGCGGCGAAGACGATCGTGAAGAAGATCAGGGGAAGGAGGTCGAGCTCCGCCGCCGCCTGCACGGGGTTGCGGGGAATGATGGAGAGCAGAGTCTCGACGACGGTGGGTGCCTCCTCGGCCAGAACGACGCGGGAAGCCGCCTCGCCCTCGAACTGGGAAGCCAGGGCATCGCGCGTGGACTCGTCGATGCGGGAACCGGGCTTGAAGAAGTTTGACACGATGAGCCCGATCGTGACGGCGACGGCCGTGGTGCACATATAGTAGCCGACCGTCTTGCCCCCGATGCGTCCGAGCTTTGCCAGGTCGCCGAGCGACGCCGTCCCAACCATGAGCGAGGCAACGACGAGGGGGACCACGATCATCGTGATCGCACGGATGAAGGCCGTCCCCAGCGGCTCGAGCGAGATCAGAACGGCCTGGAGCCAGGTGAGTCCAGCCACGTTCGCAACGAAGCCGACCACGGCCCCCAGGATGAGCCCGAGCAGGATCTTTGTGTAAAGCTGCATGCGCGCGGTTCCCTTGGTGAGATCCATTTTTTGAAGGAAAATCGCGACGAACTTAGGAGCGCCCTCCCACGTCGGCAAGGCGTTCGCTACCTTCGAGCGACCGGGGACCGCCCCGACCCACGTCTCAACCGCCCCCGACTCGACCTCCGGTGCGCACCCTCCTGCCCGTCCTGACTGCCCTCTCCCTCGTGGCTGCCACCCTTCAGGGGTGTGGCCCGGACGAAGAGGCGCCCCCCCTGCATTCCGGCGGAGTCGAGGGCTCGCGGGCGGCGGAGCCGCCTCGAGGCGAACTCCTTTCGGGAACTGCACTGTCGGTCGAGGAGCGGGTGTTTGCCTTCGTGGGGGACCGGTCGGCTTCGGACGATGCGGCGCTCGCCGTCTCCTGGATCTTCGAGACCCGGGTGCATGACGGCGGGGAGGTTCGCGGACGTTCCCTGCGCATCGGCTCGGACGATGAATGGGAGCCGGCCGTTCTCGACGCCGACACGCTTCCGCGAACCCCCGTACCGGGGCGGATTCTCCCGGGACATCGGATCCGGCTGCTGTCGAGTCCCGAGGGGGCGATCGAGGCGCTCCAGCTTCGCGGGTCCGAGGGCGAGCCCCAGCTCGGGGTTGGCATCCCCCTGGCCCAGTGGACCGTCCCGGGTCTCGGAGCCGTCCGCTTTCACCGGGGCCGAATGTACAGGGGTGATTCGATCGGCGAGGGGTTCCTGCTCGACCTCACGCGGAGTGCCCGGGGCGATGCCCCCGAACCCGGGGGGTGGATCTTCGTGCACGGCGGAAACGAGTTCCAGCTCGCGCTCAGCGAGCTTCCCTTGCCCGCGGGCGCCCCATCCCCCCCCGAGGACCGCTCCCGAAGCCACTACCGAGGCTGGGGACGCGTGGCCGTGATCGAGCTGCAGTGGGATCGAATCGCGGGCGAGTGGTCCGACCTCCGTGCATCCGAGCGGGCTCGTCGGGACATCCCCATGGCCTGGACCTTCTCCACGCCGGACGAGCGTGTACGGGGACACCTCGAAGTCACGAGCTCGGAGCTGGTTGTGGGAGAGGGCGACGGCCCGCTGCTCCCGGTGGAAGCCCACTCCGTCGTGCGCGGCCACTTCATCGTCGAGGAGGACTCCTTCGCGGTGACCGGCATTGCTCTCCACCGCCGGCGCTGAGATGTCCCCGGAGCTGCTGCGAGCACTCATCACGATCGGGTTCGGTTCCCTGGCCGGGGGACTCACGAACACCGTGGCAGTCTGGATGCTCTTCCATCCCTATCGTCCCGTGCGAGTGGGTCCGCTGCGCCTCCCCTTTCTACATGGTGCGATTCCAAAGAACCAGGACCGCCTTGCCGCTGCCGTCGGACGAACCGTCGGTGGGCGACTGCTTACCGAGGAAGACCTGTCGAGGATCTTCGCCGAGGAGGCGTTCCGCACCGCTTTCGAGGATCGGCTGGGAGCCTTCCTGAAGACCCTCCTGGAAGAGGAGCGCGGGTCTCCCAGGGAGCTGGTCCCCGCAGGGAACCTCGCAGAGGTCAAGACACTGCTCGATCGTCTCGCCGACCGGGTCGCTGACCGGGTCGACGGCTGGATCGACTCGCCCGAGCTCGAAGTGGTGCTCGAGCGCCGGATCACGGAGGTGACCCGGTCCCTTTCGGATGCTCGGGTCGAGGGCTTCCTGACCCCCGACCGGACCGACGCACTCGCGAACGCTGCCGGCGAATGGCTCGAGGGCACCCTCGCCACGCAAGGCTTCCGCCTGGCGGTGGAGCGGACCCTCGATGGAATCATCGAGGGGATGCTGCGGGATGACCGCACCGTGGAGGAAGTCCTCCCGGGCGGCGTGGCCGAGGCAGTCGAGCGGGCACTCGCGGGGTTCCTGCCCGTGGCGACGCGGCGACTCGGCAGCATCCTGGAAGACCCCCTCGCCCGCGCGCGGCTCGAATATGCCCTCCGGGAACTCCTTCAGCGCTTTCTCCGCGACCTGCGCTTTCACCAGCGGGTCGTGGCGCGTCTCGTGATCACCGACGATGCGGTGGAACGAATCCTCGCGGCGCTCGAGGAAGAAGGCGCCGAACGACTCTCCGAGATGCTGCGAGACCCCGCAGTCCAGGACGCGATTGCCCGTCGGGTCAACGACGGCGCACTCGAGCTTCTTCGGCGTCCGGCCACGGAAGTCCTGGGCTATCCGGGGGATCCTGCCGTACAGCGGGGGCGGGAGACCCTGGTGAACTGGATTCTCGACCTTGCGCGGAGTCCGACGACACGGGGTTACCTCCTCGAGGCCTTGCGGGGTGGACTCGGACGGATGGGGTCACGGACCTGGGGGGAACTCCTCGAGAAGATTCCGCGCGAGCGGGTCATTGAGGAGGCGGTCAGGGCCGTTCGAAGTAAATCGTCGCGCAAACTCGTGAGGACCACGATTCAGCGCATGCTGATCGGCTTCCTCGACCGCCCGCTGGGGCGGCCCGTCGACTGGCTCCCTCATGACAGCGCCTCACGAATCCAGGCACTCTTCGCGCCGCCTCTCTGGCGATGGCTTCAGGGCCAGGTTCCCCAGATTATCCAGACACTCGACGTGGGACGGCGGGTCGAGGAGAAGGTGCGCGACTACCCGGTGGAACGGATGGAAGAACTGGTCCGGCGTGTAACGGACCGGGAACTCCGGCTCATCGTGCGACTCGGATACGTGCTGGGGGCCATCATCGGGTCAGCGCTCGTCGCGGTGAACGCGCTCCTGGCCTGACGGGTGAGACGGGGTCAGAGCTGGAAGGGCCGGCGAGTACGTTGCATCCGCCGGCTCGACCCCTTGCTCATCTTGCGCTGGAAAAGATTGAGAAAGGTCATGTGCCGCTTGACCCGCTGGTGCTCTCCCCCTTCCCCGAGACGCTGTTCGATCTCTTCGAGGGGTTGCTCCCAGCGCAGGGGCATTCCCCAGTAGATCCCGAATCCGAGGGCTGCGATCATTCCGAGAATGGCGAGAATCGTCATGCCTCTGTGTAACCGAACCCCGGGGCAAGGGTTCCGCGCGCCGCCCTTGTCAGTCCTTCTTCACGCTCTCGAAGGCCAGAAGCCCGAGACCCATGGACAGAAGGATCGGCATGAGGTTCGTGCCCACCGCCACGAGGATCACGACGAGCCAGAAGACGATGTGAATGAAGTCGTATCCGCCGGGAAGCATGCCTTGACCGGGTTCGAGTTCAGGTTCCGGGACAAAGGTAATATGCGCTCCTCCGCCCGGGATGTCGAGCCCCTTTCTGCCTCAACTCTCTGGCGGCACGAACCACCCGGCCACGCGGCCGAAGGCATCGGCCTCGTAGTCCCCCCCCACGAAGAGAACGACCTCGCGGGGCAGGAGACTCTCGAGCCTGTGCCGCCGAAATGCCTCATGGAGCGCCTGCGCAGCTGCCTCGGCATCGAGATTGCCCGCGCCCGTCCCGAGGGGAGGCATTGCCACCACCTCGACCCCCCACTCGGCTGCCTGCCTCAGGCCGTTCTGCAGGGCTCGCACGACTCCGGCCTCCGAAACCGGCGCCACCGCGGAGCGAATCACGACGTGGATGACGAGGGGAACCGGAAGCCCACCCCCGGGCGTGACCACAGCCCCCCCGAGGGGCAATTCCCCGAGCTCGCGCAGGCGACGGCGGACTTCGTCTCCGCCCTCTTCCTCCAGCCGTCGCTCGAGGGGCGTGATCGGCTCGAGGCGATCGCTGACGGATCGAAGGAGGGCACCCGCGCCGGAGTCCCGCCACTCGTCTCCGCGGACGATCCGGATCACGCCCCCGCGACCCACTCGAGGTAGGCGGGATTCCCGCCCGCGACCGGCAGCGCGATCACCTCCGGGACATCGTAGGGGTGACGCTCGATCACGACCCGACTCACCTCCTCGATCCGGTCCCGGCGGACCTTCGCGATCCCCAGGACTTCGCTGTCACGCTGCAACGCCCCATCCCAGCGGTAGATCGACTCGACCCCACCGACGAGGTTCACGCACGCCACGAGACCCTCCTCGACGAGGCTTCCCGAGAGTTCCCGCGCCACATCGGCATCCGGAAAGGTGATCAGGAGCACTGCGACCTCCGCGTCACCGCCCCGGGAGCCATCACTCGGCAAGGAAGACATCCGTTCGGGCATTCTTCTCGGCATAGACCTCGCCGAGCAGCACTGCGTGCCTCTCCTGAACCACCCTCCGCTTCACCTTCTGTGTGGGCGTAAGGGATCCGTCCTCGATCGTGAAGGGCTCGTCGAGAAGCACGAGCTTCTTCGGCATCTCGAAACTTGCGAGGTCTGCCAGTTCGCGCTTCATTTCGGCGAAGAGCATCCGCTGAACCTCCTCGGACTCCAGAAGCACGCGATCGCTGTCACCACGCACGCCGTTTTCCGAGGCCCACTGCCGGACTGCACCGAAGTCGGGGACGAGGAGAAGGGTTATGAAACGCTCCCGGTCGCCGAGAAGAACCGGCTGGTCGAAGTAGCGGTTCTTCTTGAGACGGTTCTCGATGGGCTGCGGAGCCACGTTCTTTCCACCGGCCGTCACGATCAGGTCCTTCTTCCGGTCCGTGATTCGGAGAAAGCCATCGGCATCGAGCTCGCCCACATCGCCCGTGTGGAACCAGCCCTCTTCGTCGATGACCTCCTTCGTGTCATCCGGGCGGTTGTAGTAGCCCTTCATGACCTGTGGCCCCCGCACGAGAATCTCGCCATCGTCGGCAATCCGGATCTCGGTCCCGGGCACGGGCTTCCCAACCGTTCCGATGCGGAAGTTCTTCGGAAAGTCGATCGGGGTGTTCACGTTCGTGACCGGACTCGTCTCGGTCAGCCCGTATCCCTCGAGGATCACGATGCCTGCCGAGAAGAAGAAGCGATTGATGTCCGGTGCCAGCGGCGCTCCGCCGCTCACGAAGTAGCGAAGCCTTCCGCCCACGCCCTCGTAGATCTTGGAAAAGACGAGTGCACCGGCAAGACGATACTGGAGGCGAGTGAGCGCACTCGGCTCCCGCCCCGCAAGTCGGGCATCGGCCCAACGGTTGCCAACGCCGGTCGCCCATGCGATCAATGCCCCCTTCAACCCCGAGGCATCCATCACCTTGGCATACACCTTCTCGTAGAGTCTCGGCACCGAGACGACCACGGTCGGACGCACCTGCTTCAGGTCATCGGGGACAGTGTCGATCCCCCGGGCATAGGAGATCGTGCAACCTCGGTTGAAGAGGAGGTAGTCGACCATCCTCTGGAACACGTGCGAGAGCGGAAGAAAGGAGAGCGTCGCGTCCGAGCGGTCGATCGGCAGGCAGGTCTGCGCCGCCCGCACGTTCGAGTGCATGTTGTTGTGCGACAGCATGACTCCCTTCGGGTCACCGGTGGTGCCCGAAGTGTAGAGGATCGTCGCCGTGTCGCCCGGCTTCGCCTCGGCGGCCGACACGCGGAAGCTGTCTGCGGGGCCCGATGCAGCCTCCTGTCCCCGGGCCAGGAAGTCGTCCCACGAGAGGGTCGACGCGGGAAGCCCCTTCGGCGCGTCGAATACCACGACCCACTCGAGCTCGGGGCACTCCTCCCGCACCGCCTCGAGCTTCTCGAGTTGTTCCGCGTCGGCTGCGAAGACCACGCGGGCCCCGCTGTCGCGGAGAATGTAGGCGACCTGACCGGGGGTGAGCGTGCTGTAGATCGGGACGTCGACGACCCCTGCGGTCAGACAGCCGTAGTCCGCAAGCGCCCATTCCGGCCGGTTCGGCGATAGGATGGCCGCGCGGTCTCCCCGCTCCAGTCCCAGGCTCTTCAGGGCGCCGGCGACCTTTCGCACTCGCAGGAGCACTTCGTCGTATCCGATCGAAGGCCAGTCCCCCCCTCCGTGCCACGCGAGCGCCGGGTGCGAGCCGTGCTCGTCAATGGCCTCGAAGAAGAGGTCGACAAGGGTTCCCTCCGGAAGTTCGGCTGCGTTCGATGCGTAGTCGACTCGGCCCATGAAGCGGTTCCTCCGTAATGGGTCTGAAGCGTTCCAGGCGACCTCGTGCACGCCCGGGCTCCCGCGCGTCTCGCGGGACTCGTCAGTCGATCGAGGTCCGGATCTCCACCTCGAGGTCGTCCCTCAGGGTGTGGAAGACACTGCAGTATCTGTCCCGGGAAAGCTGAACGGCTCGCTCCACCTTCGCGCGCTCTCCCTCGCCCGGGCCTCGCACGCCGACCTCCATGAGAATTCTCGTATACCGCTTTGGCGCCTCTGGCGCCCGCTCCCCGGTGACGCGCACCTCGAGGGAGTCCAGGGGCACACGGCCCTTTTCCAGGATCACCTGGATGTCGATCGCCATGCATCCGGCGAGACTCAGGAGGAGGGCCTCCATGGGGGAGGGTCCCTCGGCGGAGTTTCCGTCGATCAGGACGTCCGGACCCTGCCCCCCTCTGCCCTCGAAGGCGAGGCCCCGACCGGTCGATCGAACGAGGGC
This sequence comes from Gemmatimonadota bacterium, assembly GCA_007125125.1. Lineage (GTDB taxonomy): Bacteria > Gemmatimonadota > Gemmatimonadetes > Longimicrobiales > Gaopeijiaceae > SLDT01. Next base: position 17,254 of record SLDT01000168.1, read on the forward strand.
CGTGCGGAGTGGCGGCGAACCCGTCTGTGCGTCAGTCATCGCTTCCTCAGAGATGTTGCGGATCCTCGCCCCTCAACTCCGCAAGGGTGCGGCGGGCGTGGGCGATGTGTTCTCGTGCATCCGGGCCTCTCGGAGGATCCGAGAGGAAGGCCTCAAGGTGCTGGATTGCCTCCCGCTCGCCCCCCTTTCGGAGGAGGAGGTAGGCGAGCCCGTAATGCGCACCCGCGGCGCCGGGGTCCTTCTGCAGGACATGCCGGTAGGTCTTCGTGGCCTCGTCCGCCATGCCGATCCGGGTATAGGCGATCGCGATCTGCTGAAGCACGACCGTGTCCCCGGGTGATTCCTTGAGCGCCAGGCGAAAGGAGGTGAGTGCCTCGTGGAACTTCCCCTCCCTCATGAGCGCAAGGCCCTCAGTGTAGTAGTCGACCCCATCGGAGGTCTCGTCTTCACCGAAGAGCTTCTTCCAGATCGCCATGGAGTCTCGGGGTATCGGGGGGTGACGAAGGTTCTTGCGAAGGTAGCATTCCCGAGGCGCTCGACGCAATCACCCCGAGCGGCTGGCGACGAGCACGCCCGCAGTCTCGAGCAGGAGTTCGAGCCCCGCTTCGTCCAGTGCGGCGGCTCCTCCTTCCGAGGGAGCCCTCACCAGGAGCCTTCCTCCCGGAACGAGGGTGCGGACCGCCTCGGCCAACTGTCCGGCAGAGGGGTCACCCTCCAGCGCGATCCCACGCAGACTCCCATCGAAGAAAGGGAGCTTCTCGCCGGCATTGATCCGGGAAACACCCGGCTCCTCGCCCACGCCTCGGAGCCCCGGATGCAGGGCAACGACCTCGACCTCATCGAGCATCGCCGCAAGGCGGGAGGCCTGCCCCACGCTCTCCCCTGTGAGGAGGATGCGTCCACCCTGTCCCACGAGCCCCAGGAGAGCCGCAATGCGGAGGGCCTCCTCCGGGTCGTCCCCCCGGAGGGGGGGCGTCGCCTCGACCGGGGGGCGCGGGGGCGGACGCAGGTCGGCGAAGCCCCCCTCGACCGGGTAGCGCTCCCGGCAGTTCGCGCACCCGAGCCCTCCTTCCACGACGCGCCGGTCACGCAGCTCCTCGGCCAGGAGGATCAGGCCGAAGGTCGGCCCGCAGCGGGGACAGACGAGGGCGTCCGTGAGGAGGAGGTGCACCTGCCGCCTGTCCTCGTCAGGTGATCGAGGGGGCGCGGTGGGCCGGGACGCCTGCGGAAGCCGGCCCGTACTGGGCCCACTGCGTCGGGGTCTCCCAGACGCGTGTGTAGAGGAGCCCGGCGGCGAGCTCCTCCGGCAGGAGCTTCTCCAGCTCCTCGAAGAAGTAGCGCGCCTGATTCTCCGCGCTCGTCTCGACCCCGTCGAACCAGGGGTGGTCATTCAGGAGGATGTGGTCGAGGTCATCGGCGAGCGCCCGCAGGTGCCGCTTGAGGTCGACGAAGTCGAAGGCAATCCCGGCCTCGTTCAGGCGGTCGGTCTGGAGCGCCGCCTCGACCACGTAGCGGTGCCCGTGCAGGTTCTCGCACTTGCCCTTGTAGTTCTCGAGGAAGTGCGCCGCATCGTAGTGTGCCTGTACGCTCACCGTGTACGTCATCCGTCGCTCCATGTCGTCGGCCCGCCTTTGCTTCGCTCTGGGGTTCGGGATTCGCCCCGGGGCCCTGAAACGCGCATCGGCCCGGTCAAATCCGTTCGATGGGGAAGAAGGGAATCTGTACCCCTTCGGCCCTCGTGGCAACGAAGGCCACCGCCTCGGCCACCTCGCTCGGAGCAAGCATGTGCGACCGGTCCGGGAGGCTCGGGTTCGCGTCCGGATTCATCGGATCCCAGATCGAGGTGTTCGTCGCCGCCGGTTCGAGCAGCGTGGCTCGGACTCCCGTACCGCGAAGCTCCTCGAGCAGCACTTCGTGCGCTCCCCGAAGCCCGTATTTCGAAGCCGAGTAGGCCAGGTTTCCCGGAAAGGCTCTCCGGCCGGCCACCGAACCCACCTGGATGATCGTGCCCCGGCCTTGCTCCAGCATTGCCGGGAGGAAGGCACGCATCGTCAGCAACCCCGCACGCAGATTCACCTCCAGGTTCCGGTCCAGCACCTCGGGGTCGAGCTCGTCGGCCGGGCCGAGGTCGAAGACGCCTGCGGCAGTGACAAGGAGGGAGACAGGAGAGGCCTCCGGGCCAAGCGCCTCGCGCAGTCGCGCGGGGAGGGCGAGAACGGCGTCGGCGTCCCGGAGGTCCGTGGGGAGCGCCACGCCTCCGATCCGGCGCGCGAGGGAGTCGAGAAGATCGGGACTCCTGGCCACAAGGGCACAGCGCGCCCCCGACTGCGAGAGGCGGAGGGCTACGGCCTCGCCAATCCCGCGGCTCGCCCCCGTCACGACCGCCGACACCCCGGCGAGGGGGCGCGGCGGCGAGGGATTGTTGCCCGCCAGCGTCACCGGAGGGGACGGTGCTCGGACATGCAGAGCCGCAGGAACTCCTCGCGGGTACGGGAGTCCTCGAGGAAGGCCCCGCGAACGGCCGAGGTGATCGTGTACGAATTCTGCTTCTCGACCCCTCGCATCATCATGCACAGATGGTGCGCCTCGATCACGACTCCCACCCCCTGGGGCTGCACCACATCCCAGAAGCTCTGGGCGATTTCCTCGGTGAGGCGTTCCTGGACCTGAAGACGACGGGCGAACACCTCGACGAGCCGGGCCACCTTCGAGAGGCCCAGGATGTGTCCATCGGGGATGTAGGCGAGGTGCACCTTGCCGAAGAAGGGAAGCATGTGGTGCTCGCAGAGCGAGTACATCTCGATGTCCTTCACGATCACCATGTTGTGGTGACGTTCCTCGAAAAGCGCGTCGCCGATCACCGTCTGCGGGGTCATCCCGTAGCCATGGGTCAGGAAGCGGAGCGCTCCCTCGACCCGCAGGGGTGTGCGCTCGAGCCCCTCCCGAGTCGGGTCTTCCCCGAGCCGGCGCAGCATCTCTGCGACGAGGTCGGGAAAGGGCACCCCCGAGAGCGAAGGCGCGTCCGCCGAGCCACCGGGGCCAGGAGCCGGCCGCCCCGAGCCATTCCCGGCCTCGGGCAGGTCCGAGGCCATCTCCGGGACGGGGCTGGAAGCGGCGTCGCGTTCGATTCTTTCGGTCATCGTTCTCCTTCTCGTGAAGCGCCCTGCCGGGGGCGATGGGTGAAATCGGTTCAGGCGCCTTCGTAGCACGCGGCGTTGCGCGGCGTCTCGTGCAGGACGAGTCGTACGAGGCGAAGTCGCTCGGGGAGCTCCGGTTCGATGCGATTCCAGATCGCGACGACGACGTTTTCCGTCGTCGGGATCATGCCGGAGAGCCAGTCGACTTCCAGGTTGAGGTTGCGATGGTCGAGGTCGTCGATCACCCTTGCATCGAGGAGGTCCCTGAGGACCTTGAGGTCGAGCACGTACCCCGTCTCAGGGTCGATCTCTCCCTCGACCGTGACGTCGAGCTCGTAGTTGTGCCCGTGCCAGTTGGGGTTCGAGCAGTCCCCGAAGACTGCCCGGTTGCGCTCATCGCTCCAGTCCGGACGGTGGATCCGGTGAGCGGCCGAGAAGTGAACACGGCGGGTGACTGCGACGCGGGGCATGGGATCGTGGTGAGGGCAGGGACTGGTCGGGCCGATCGGGCCATCGGGCCCGGGCCTGGTTTCGGCAAGCGGCTACCCCGGTGCTCCGGCTTCGATCCGACCGCTTGGAAGGCTGTTGAAGAAGTACAGCGGCCCATCCATGAAACGAAGAAGGGCCGGCACCTCTTCAGGAGAGAGTGCCGGCCCGCGGAAGCGTGCTGAAGGGGTTTTATCGAAGCCCGGGTTGAATCAATGGTGACCTCCCCGCAGCGTTCGAAGTCCCTCGGAAGGGCCGGTCGGCGGCCGCAGGAGTCAGTCCCGGCTTCAGTTGTGTTGGCTCAATAATGGAGCCCTCCAGCACGTCCGGAAATTGAATATAGCAGGTCGCGCGCGCCGCGTAAAGAAACAGGTGTTTCACTCCGGCGATGCCGCACGGCCAGGCGCGAAGCGTCGCAATCACGCGGGAAGACTGGGTCAGGCGACTCCGCCCGACACGGGGCCCGGAGCGGCGCCCTCCGGGTCTTCGAGCCCGAGTGCGCGCAGGAGGTGGCCCGCTGCGAACTCCACGGCCACGACCCAGACCCCGGAGAAGAAGAGCGCGACGAAGGTGAGCATCCCGATGAGCAGGCCGGTGCCGAAGTCGCCCCCTTCCACCCGAAACCAGGCGAGCGCGGCCGCCGAGACGCTGAGAACCGCCGCCGCCCTCACGACGAAGAGGAGCTGGCGCGCGGCGGTCCACGGCTCGGCCTTGGATCCCCGCCAGCGTGCCCACCCCCTTCGAATGCCCCGGAGGACCCAGCCCGCAAGGAAGAAGATGGCCCCCAGAAACGCCCAGGGAATCACTCCGGAGCCGGTCTGGATGTCTCCGCTCCAGCCCGGATCGATGAACGCGAAGAATCCCCAGATCAGGGTGACGGGAAGAAAGAGGAACTCCAGAAGCGGAGAGTCCGCCGCGCTGATCATCACGACGACCGCGACGAACCAGACCAGGACCCCGGGAAGGATCAGCAGGTACCGGCCGTAGTCGATGATCGAGGCCTTCGTCTCGAGGTCCATTCACTCGTGGTGTGTCGCCGAAGACGGACTGCCACCGAGATGGCGCTGCGCGAGAGACCACAGGGCGCAGCGACGAGACTTCGGAGAGCGCTCCGGCGCGTGAACATGGACTGCCTGACCAGCGCAACTTGGCCAAGCCGTGCGGGCCGCGCAAGCAGCATCGGATCGACGCTGCCGGAGCCCAAGCCCGGGCACCCCGTTCCCGCGCCGGCGCCAGCCCCCTCAGAGGGTGTTTACATACTCCGAAGGGGTCCCGTTGCGCTCCCGACGGGACCC
>SLDT01000097.1 GCA_007125125.1 Gemmatimonadota bacterium
GGGGGGGGGGGGGGGGGGGGGGCGCTGGTGGGGTCGTCGGCAGGAGAGGCGAGGGCATTGTCGTCGGTGACGATGTACCACTCGTGGAGATTCTGGAGTTCGCCGAGGGTGTCGATCCGGGTGCCCCGGATGCGGTCGCGCACCCCGATGACCTCGTCCATGAAGAAGAGCCAGCTGTAGGGCTGCTGTTCGACGATGATGCGAGTGGCTTCCTTCCAGTAGGGGGCGGCGGCCTCCTCGGTGGGCTGGTCCGTGGCGAGGGCGAAGAGCCGGCTCACCTCGGGGTCGTCGAAGGAGGTGAAGTTGAAGGGGGAGTCACCCTCCCAGAGGCTCGTCATGTCGACGAAGAGCGCGATGGACCACCCCGCGATCGCGGCTTCGAACTCTCGGCGGTTGAGGGCATCGAAGAAGGTGTTCGTCTCCCGGGTCTGGATGCGCACCGGGACCCCGATCTGACGCCACTGCTGCTGGACGATCTGGGCGATGTCGGCGCGGCGCTGGTTGCCGGCGTTCGTGCCGAGGACGAAGCTGAGGGGCTGTCCGTCGCGTGCCCTGGTTCCGTCGGGCCCCGGCACCCAGCCGGCTTCGTCGAGGAGGCGCGCTGCCTCCTCGGGGTCGTACGGGAGGGGAGCCTGGATCTCGGGATCGTAGTGCAGGGTCTGGATCGGGGAGAAGGGGCCGCCGGCGGGTCGGGCGAAGTCGTCGAGGTTCAGGGCGCTGATGAGGCCCTCGCGGTCGATCGCGAGCCCGAGGGCACGGCGTACCTGCGGGTCGGCCAGCGCGGGGTGTGCGTTCGGGTTGTAGCCGATGTAGTCGTAGAGGCGGCCCTCGCGAAGCTCCAGGCGCATGTCGGGGACGCTGCCCTGCACGAGGTCGATCTTGTCATAGGGCAGGGAGAGCACGTCCGCGTTTCCCGTCTGGAACTCGATGAGGCGGGTCGTCTCTTCGGGGATCACGCGGAAGACGACGCGCGGGATGTTCGGCTGCGGATCGAAGGAGGGGTTCGGGACGAGAGTGACCCGCTGGCCGCGCCGCCAGTCCCCGATCATGTAGGGGCCGCTCACGACGAGGTTGCCCCCGGCCGGGTCGGCGAGGGCCGGATGGTTGCGCAGGTTCGCGGGCTCCGTGTCGGCGAAGAGGTGGCGCGGGGCGATCTCGACCGCGGTGTGTGCGACCATCTCGGGGTAGCGCCGCGTGAAGTGGATCACGACGGTCGAGTCGTTCTCGACCTCGATGCCCTCGATGAAGCGGTTGTAGTCACGCCGCGGCGAGGCGACGGCGGCGTCACCGCGGGTCTCGAAGGTCCACTGGACGTCGTGCGCGGTCAGGGGCTCGCCGTCGGACCAGGTCAGGTCCCCGCGGAGGTTGTAGCGCAGGGAGGCCGAGTCGGGTCCGAAGAACTCGTAGGAGCGAGCGATCGCGAGCACATCCTCGTCGGCGGTCCTGAAGCGGAGCTGGCCGTCTTCCCAGATCGAGCCGAGGAGCGACATGTAAAGCATCCCGACCACACCCCCATCGAGCACCGTCTCCGAGAGGAAGGGCATCGGCTTGGAGATGTCGGCGAGGTTGATGATCGTGACGGTGTCATCGCGGAAGCCACGGTCCGAGCCCGTGTCGCAGCCGGCCGTGGCGACGAGGAGCGCGAGGAGGAGCGCGAGGCTGGACGAGGTTCGGTGGCGAATCATGACGGTCTCTTGGACGCGGGTCGGCGGGCGGGCATCCCGGCCGGCACGGTGCACAAGGTGCGCCGGGAGGCACGAGGAGCGCTCTAGAGAGGGTCCCCTTCGAGGAGGAGATCGTTCACATGTGGAATACTTGAACTCCACTAATACGGATCCATCGAGGGCGATGTCAAATCCCGCTACCCGTGCCGCGGGTGCGATCGGTTGCCCGATCCCGGGTTGCAACCCCCCTTCGCCCTTCGGGTTGGGGCGCAACGGGGGCCTCTCTGCTTCTTCAACAGCCTTCTGGCTGTCGAGCTCTTGCCAGAGCTCGGCGCCGGGTAAAGCTTTGGACGACTGACTGCATCGCGCGATGCTCCTGCCCCTGCCTTCGAACCTGTGACCCATGACGATTGTTCGCCCTGCTTCAGAGACCCCCTTCGAGCCGATCGGCGCCGGACGGGGCGCCGCCCGTCAGGTCCTGCTGGGGCCGGAGACTGGCTCGGATTTTCACACCCGGCGGTTCGTGATGGAGCCGGGCGGGGGCATGCCCATGCACACGAACTCGGTCGAGCACCAGCAATACGTGCTCTGTGGAGCGGCCCGGGTCGGGATCGGCGACGAGATCCATGACATTCGGGCCGGAATGGTCGTCCATATCCCGGCGGGCGTGCCCCACTGGTACCGGGTCGAAGGGGCCGAGCCCTTCGAGTTCCTCTGCATTGTCCCGGCAGGCGAGGACAGGGTCGAACTCCTGGGCGAGGAGATTCCGGCGGACTGACGGGCCCGCCTACACGCCGGCATACATGGGAAAGGTCACCCCCATCGCCCACGCGAAGGCGACCGCGTTTCCGAGTCCCGCCACGACGGGTGATCCCGTGCTTCGAAAGGTCCAGCGGCTGAACAGCCCGTGCACGAAGAAGAAGGCAAGGATCACGGGAAAGATGATCAGGAGAAAGAAGAGCGACTGGGCATCGAGTGCCACCGCGAGACCCAGCGAGACGAGGAAGAGGGCCTTCGTCAGGGCATAGGCGCCCCGACGGGCCTCGGTGCCGCGGGTCAGCCACTCGTCGGCCAGGAAGTAGGGCAGTGTTCCTGCCAGCACGGCGAGCATGAGGGGGAGCCGCTCCGGAGCCGGGAAGAAGGAGCTGAAGAAGCGGTCCAGGGGCAGGGCGATCAGAACCAGGAAGAAGAGGACGATCCCCGCTGCGCCGATCACGACCCTGAGCGAACCCGGCCCCTTCAGGCCGGCGTCCTCGAGCACCTTGTTGATCCCGGGTCTCTCCCCGGTCCACCAGAGGAGCATTGCGGTCAGGGCTCCGAAGGTGAAGAAGTGCACGGCGAGGTAGTCCCCCACCACGACGGGGAGAAAACCCGTCGGGATCGGGCGGAGAACGAGGGGAGTGGCCAGTGCCGGGATGCCGGCCACGAGGAGCAGGCGTGGCCAGGGGGCGTTCGCGCCGCCCGGAGGGTCCACGATTGTGGGCAGGAGCGCCGCCATCGGACGGGCGAGAAAGAAGACGGCGGCCATGAGGAGGAGAATCCATAGTCCTCGGCGCTCCGCCCGTCCCGGGAGGAAATCGACCGAGTTCCGATTGAAGGTCGCATCGAGCCAGCTGTGCGTCTCGTCGAGGGTCGTCGGGCTGTATAGCACCCCGACATGCTCGACCCGGGGGGCGACGGCCAGGCGCCGGGCCGTTCCCGTCGCGTGGGCGCCGTAGGTCACAAAAGGGCTCACGGAGTCCGGCTGGATTCCTGCCGAGAGCGACACCAGCCGGCGCCCTTCTTCCTTCAGTCGACCCTCGAGTGCACCCACGATGAGGAGCAGGTTCGGTGGTGTGGACGCATCGATTGTCGGCGCGAAGGTCGAGACCCCGACCGTGGCCATGACGCGGGGGTTCTTCTGCGCGTGGCGCACGAGGATGTTCGTCGCCATCGAGTGTCCCACAAGGGCCAGCCTTCCATCGGTGCCGGGAAGCTCGAGGGCTGCCTCGGCGACCTCGGCCGTCTGCTCGAGGAGGAGGACGGCTGCTCCATCCTGTTCCATCAAGCTGCCGCGCATCGGCCGCGGGTGTCGGCCATGGCCCAGAAAGTCAAAGGTGACGACGACGTATCCGCGGCCCGCAAGGGCAAGTGCGAAGGGTTCCATGAGTCGCTGCGACCCGGCGAAGCCGTGAGCCACCAGCACCACTGGGGCCGGTCCGGGGACGTCTCCCCGATAGACCGTTGCCGGTGTCTCGCCGACCCGAATGGATTCACGGGTGATGCCGCGGCCGTCGACCCGGAGGTTCCAGAGCGAGAGAAGCGCGATGCCGAGCAGGACGACCACCAGGATGTTCTTCACGTGCGACGGCATACGGGTCAGGGGCGAGGTTCAGAGCGGAGGGGGCGCGGGCAGGGATCACAGCGCCAGGGGCCCTCGGGCATCTCCAGCGCCTGCTGCACGCGGGCAGCGAGGAAGTCGATGAACAGCGGACTGTCGTTCAGGCATGGGAGCAGCCGTGCGTCCGGGATCGGTCCGTCGGCCAGGGTCGTTGCGAGTTCCCCCCGGATCTCGGCACTCTCGACCAGATAGTCGCAGGCGAAGACCCAGGCGCGTCGAAAGCCACGTGCGCTCAGCTCGTCAAGCACGGCTTGTACGGTCGGTTGCGTCCATGTACCACCCACTGCGTGGTTCAGGTAGGCAGCGTGGACTTCGTGCCACGGAGGAGCGGGCTCGGAAGCGAGCGCAAACCGAAGAGCGGCGCTGAAGTGTTCCTTCTCGGCCTGGCCGGTGTGAAACCCCGGGGGGCGACCGTCGCGACCACGAACCAGCGTGCCATGCAGAGCGAGGACGAGTGCTGTTGGCGGAGTCTCGCGGGTCTGGGCCTGCCCGGGCCAGGCCAGACAACTCGTCAGGACGTGGGCCGCGTTCAACTCCACGAAGCCGGGGTCATCCCAGAGCCTGGCCAGGACCACGGCCTGTGCGGCTCCCGCTCCCTGTTCGACGAGCGCGCGGCAGAGCAGGCCGCAGGACAGCCGGGAGTCCGAGGGAGTCATGGAGACGAAGACTCGCCTGCAAGCGGCGTGGGACTCAGCGATTAGCTCCTCGAAGAGGGGCTCCGACGAGGCAAAGGCTGCTCGGACGGGCACGGGTTCACCCAGGCGGGCTTCAAGCGCTCGGGCCAGCGCCGCGGCCTGGGCCCGTGTCCAGCGGTTGTGTGGCGAGCCGGCCCAACCGGAGAGACGCTTCCGAATTGCACCCAGGCCGGAGATCACCCAGCGCAGGGGGAGCGGAAGCCGCATGACCTCTGCCGCGTGAGCGAGGGTGCGGGCTCCGACCTGCCACTGCTCGAGGATGCTCGAGGACTCGCCTTCGCCGTGGCCAGCGAGGACCACCTCCGCTCGGAGGGGCGCCGATCCATCGGGTGCGGGACGAACGTTGAGGTTGGGAGGCGTCAAGCGGTCGCTCGGGCGGGGGGGGCGGGGTGACGGCTCGGAGGCACCGGCAGATGCATGGGGCAGCCGCGGCCAAGCTAGGAGGCTTGGCAGGGGCGGGCAAGCGGCAGCGCATCCAATGTCAGAATTGTCCGAGGGCCCATCGGTGCCTACCTTCGAGCGTCGTCCATCTTGCCCACCCTCACTCGGTTGGAACTGTCCTGACCCCGCTATCCATGTGGCTGCGCACCGCCGGGTTCCTCGCCGCTCTGGCCGGGATCCTGAGCCTGATCATGATCGTCCCCGCAATCGCCCTGGGCGTGTCCGATCGCTGGGAGGTGTGGGCGGGCGCCCTCTTTTACTGGGTGTTCTTCACTCAGGGCACTGGGCTGCGTGCGGTGCGTCACGGAGAGTTCGCCGACCGCAAGCGCGACCGGCAGGTGAGGTCTGCCCGGGGCAGGTTCGTGGCCGCCATCACGGTCCCCGGCCTTCTCCTTGCCCACTGGATCTCGATTGCCGCCCTTGCAGGTTCGGCCGATGTTCCTGGTGCAATGGGTTTTCTCGCAGTTGCGGGCGTGGTCCTGGCCTTCACCGGCCTTGTCGTGAACTACACAGCCACGCGCACCCTCGGCCGCTTCTTCGATCGCCTGACCGTGAAGGAGGGGCACGAACTCATCACCCACGGCATCTACGGAGTCGTGCGGCATCCGATCTACACGAGCTACCTCTGCCTCTTCTTCAGCTTTCCGCTGGTGACCGGCAGCCTCTGGGGTCTGGTCGCGATGGGGCTCGTCTGTGCCATCTGGTTCGGAAACCGGATTCCCACCGAGGAGGCCATGCTGGAAGAGGCATTCGGCCAGGCCTACCAGTCGTACAGGGAGTCCACGAAGCGTTTGATCCCCCTCATCTACTGAACTGACCGGAGTTCCGGGGGGAGTGTGCGCCGGGAGCGGGGACGAGTCACTTGACAGGGTGTCAAAAAAAACAGACAATTAAGTTCGTCTATCGCAGTTGTCACCCAGCCTGTCCTTTTCGAGGGGGCCATGTCAGCCGGCATCCGCAAACTCCTTTGGGCCCTGCGTCTCGCACTCCCCAAGGTTGGTGTTGGCTGGATGTTCGCCCTGCTGACGATCGACTTCAATCGCGTAGCGATCTTCGAACTCGGGATCGCGGCGATCATCGTGACAAGCCTGCTGTCGATCCACTACTTCCTGTCGCCCTTCCAGGTCATCACCGGGCGTATCGCCGACACCCATCCGATTCTGGGCTATCGGCGCACTCCGTATCTTCTCCTTGGCAGTCTTGGCGCCAGCCTGCTCTTCGTGGCATTGCCCACCGTGACCATGGGGATGGGCACTGGGAATCCCGGGAGCTTTGCCACAGCCATCGGACTCTTCGTCCTCTTTGGCGTCTTTACCGCCGTGATCGCGGACAGCTACCACGCGCTCCTTGCCGAGGTGACAACAAAGGAGAGTCGGAGTGGGGTGATCGCGCTCGTCTGGATCGTCATGATCATGAGCACGATTCTGGCGGCCGTGGTCATGAACGCGATGCGACCCGAGTTCACACCGGAACTCATGCAGCGCCTCTACAACCTCACGCCCTTTGTGGTAGTGGGCTCCGCGCTGCTCGGGGTCATCGGCATCGAGAAGCGCATGAGCCGCGACGAGCTGGAGGCTGCACGAGTCAAGGCGCGTTCCCTGGCGCCGCCTGGCAATCCCCTCGCCTCGGCCGTTCAGCTTCTCCGGAAGAACCCGAGCACCCGCGCCTTCTTTCTGTTCATCGCTGTTGCGATCTTCTCAATCTTCCTGCAAGAGAACATCATCGAGGTCTTCGGGGCCGAGGTCTTCGGGATGGGGATCCGGGAGACCACCCGGTTCCAACCGATCTGGGGAGGTGGTATCCTGCTCGGGATGGCCCTCAGCGGGATTCTGGGACCAATCCTGAAGGTGAGTCGGAAACGCATGGTGCTGGTCGGCCTGATCGGGGCTTCGGCCGGTTTCTTCGTCCTGGGGCTGGTGGCCGGATTCGGATACCGGGAAC
>SLDT01000145.1 GCA_007125125.1 Gemmatimonadota bacterium
AACGAACCGGGCGCCGTGACGATCTGACGGCTCCCGGGCGGCGCCGTTGGGGGCGTCCGCGGGAGGGGCACATCCGTGCACCCGGCGTTCCCACATCTCTCACCACCCGACCCCGATGCTTCGACTCCTCCGCAGCGCAACCGGCCTCCTTCTCCTCGCCGCCGTCCTGGCCCCCGCCCCCCTCGCCGCCCAGGCCCACGCCGACGTCGAGGCGCCAGCCCGGACCACCACCGAGCGGATCGAGGAGCTACGCTACTTCTTCGAGGCCGCCGGTGACTCGATGGTCTACGCCCGCTTCGTCCCGAGCGGGTATGACCACGACGACGACCCCGTCCCCCTCCTCGTGCTCCTGCACGGGCTCGGCTCCACCCCCGGGCAGATCATGCGCTACCAGGGAATCACGGATGAGGCCGAGGAGCGAGGCTGGATCGTCGTCGCGCCCATGGGCTACAACCGCGGGGGCTGGTACGGGAGCCAGGGGCCGGGCATCCCCCGCGTCGGGCACCTCGGCGGGAATGTCCCCGAGAACCTCGGCGAACTCAGCGAACTCGACGTGATGAACGTGCTCGAACTGACCCTCGAGGAATTCAACGTCGACCCCGACCGCATCTACCTCATGGGGCACTCCATGGGCGGAGGCGGCACCTGGCACCTCGCGATCACGCACCCCGACCGCTGGGCCGCGATCGCCCCCGTCGCCCCCGCGATCTACACGAGCCCCGACCAGCTCGAGGCGATTCGCCACCTCCCCGTCATCGTGCTCCAGGGCGACCGGGACAACCTCGTCCCCGTCTCCCTCGCACGCACCTGGGTCGCCCGCATGGAGGAGCTCGGGATGACCCACCGCTACATCGAGATCGCCGGAGGGGACCACAACGCGATCATCTCCCGCAACCCGGAGAATGTCCGCACCCTCCTCGACTTCCTCGCCGAGCACCGCCGGTAGGAGGGTCGCGCGCGCCAGGCGCGGCACCGGACGGGAAGGAAATCCGGGCGGCGGTCGCGGCGTCAGCCGGGGCGGCAAACGCGGCGTCAGCCGGGGAGGCAGATGCGGCGGCAGACCGGAAGGAGGTCGCAGCGGAAGGCGATCAGGCGGCCTTCGCGATCAGCCCGAAGAAGATCCCCACGAAGAGGGAGAACCCGCTCCAGACGATGATGTGGAGCACCGCGCCCGGGCCCTCGACGACCTCCCCCGTCCCCGACAGGAGCCACCAGAGGAGCCCCACCACCGCCACCGACCAGGCGAGGCACACGCCCACGAAGGCGAGCGCGCGCAGGATCCGCGCCCCCCGGTTCGCCCAGACCCGGTCGCCCGGCGCATCCCGCACCCGCGCGTGCAGCTCGGCCGTCACGTACCCGAAGGCTCCGAGCACCCCCAGCCCGAAAGTGATCCCTACCCCCTGCCGGTCCCCCGCCTCGGCCATCGCCGTCCAGGCGTCCCCGAAGTCGAGCATCAGGATCGCCCCGACCAGGAGCGCCAGCCAGACCGCCGAGTAGTGCAGGAAGAAGGCAGCCATGTCGTGAGGAAGGGTTCGCAGCCCCCCCTCCCCCCGCCGCATCCGCAGCGTTCGGGTCACGTTCGCCGCATCGACGAGCCGATAGCAGTCGAAGAGCCAGAGGCGTGCCCGCTCGAGCACCCCGTCGATCTCCGGGAGCCGGGAGAGACGGGTTCGCCCCGGATCGCGGAGGAGCCGGGCGACCCGCGTCTCGAGTCCATCCTCGATCCCCCTCTCGACGAGATGCGACCAGTGGGCGGCCACCGTCTCGAGCCAGACCGCACGCGTCGCCGGATCGAGCTCGTCGGCCCGATCGAGTGCCCGGTCGACCACCGCCACCCCGGGATCGGCTCCCTCGAGCCGCACCTCGGACAGGGCCCCGAGCGCCGCACTCCAACGCCGCGCGACCGTGTCGGCCCCGCTCGCGGCGCGCTGGAGCAGCCCCTGCTCCCGCGGGGGAAGGAGTCCCGCCGTCCGGTCGGCCAGGAGGTCGATCTCGGTGCGGAGGTGCTGGGTGGCGCTCCGTGCTCCCTCGCCCCCGCCCAGCTCCCGGGGAATCACCCGCCCCGCCAGCTCGCGGAGGGCGCGCGCCATCGGGTGGAGGTCCGGGACCGGGACCCCCTCGCCCGAGGAATGGAGCCGCTCGAGGAGCTCGATCAGACCGCCCGGGCTCCCTTCGGCACCCACGAGGAGGTCAGAGAACCCTCGGGCGAGCGCGCGTGGATGCGGCTCGTCGGCGAGCCGCTCGAGGGTCGCGCGGACTCCGGCGCGCAGTTCGCCCAGGGGCCCTTCCGCCTCGAGGGTCTCGAGGATGTGTGCGAGGGGGACGAGGGTGCCGTCCGGCCGGCGGTACTCGCGGTCCCCGACCACCGCCGAAAGATTCCGCCAGAACCCCGCGTGCGGGTGGCGCAGCTCGATCCGCGCGAGGAACTCGTCCAGCCGGAAACCGGGTTCGGTCGCGAGCACCATCCGGATCCGGTGCTCGAAGGCGTCGGCGAGGGCCGCACCCAGCTCGCCCGGGCTGGTGCGGGGAACCAGCCGCAGGAGGAGCCGGTCGTCGGCCAGGGTGTGGAGGAGCGCGGCGTCGATGAAGGCGGAGGGCTCCTCCCCCTCGACCGCCGCCAGGTGGAGGAGAAGGCGCGCGGCAGGGCGCCCCGATCCCGGCACCTCGAAGGCATCGAGAAGGCGGCCGGGCTCCGCGGGAGCTCCCCCCTCGTTGATCGTGAGCTCGAGGAGCGTCCCGGCGGTCCGGGCGCGCTCGATCTCGGGGAGGGCCCACCAGCGGGCGGGGTCGCGCAGGAGCGCGAGGGCCGCGGCGAGCGCCTGGTCCGTTCGTGGGCCGGGCGTGGGTTCGCCCGAGGCAAGGGTCGAGGCGCGGAGGAGCCGGACCCGTCGGCCGACCCCCGCCCGCTCGGGCGAGGCGGCCTGTTCGGCCAGCGCCCGCGCGGTCTCGGCGCGGAGCCGCGCGAGCGTTGCC
This sequence comes from Gemmatimonadota bacterium, assembly GCA_007125125.1. Lineage (GTDB taxonomy): Bacteria > Gemmatimonadota > Gemmatimonadetes > Longimicrobiales > Gaopeijiaceae > SLDT01. The sequence goes on from SLDT01000145.1 coordinate 2,974, forward strand.
GCGGCATCGGGCGGGAGGGTCTCCTCGAGGGTGAGCACGAACTCGGCCCAGCGTGCGGCGGTCCCTGGCTCCCGCACGGCCTCCGGCCTGTACGCCACCTCGCCGGGGAGTGCCCGGAGATGCGCGGCGAGGCGCTCCGGGGGCGCGGGGAGCTCCGCGAGGAGCCGGGCTGCACGCAGATACGCGGCGAGGTCGGCCGGACGGTCGAGGGGGACATCGCGGGGAAGGGGGGCGAGGGGGTCGGTCGGTTGCGGGGCGGCCCCGGTCGTTCGTGCCGCCGCCGCCGCGATCAGGATCCGGCGGTGCGTCCGCGTCCCGGGGAGTTCGACCCGTTCGGCGGGCCGGATCCCGCGTGCCTCGCGGTAGGCCTCGAGCCAGCCGGCGACCCGTCCGGAGTGGGGCAGGTGGCGCCCGAGGATCACGGCCGCCATCGGGTAGAGGACCGGATCCGAGGCACGGAAGAGGAAGGTGACGAGGTCGAAGATGTCGTCATCGAGCGGGGTCTCGCTCGGGTCCGAGGCGAGGTGCGGCTCGAGGCGGTGGCGCAGCTCGCTCCGGTCGCGCAGTGCGAGCCAGGAGGGCGCTGTGTCCGGCGGGGCGTGCGAGTGATCCGGGGGCATGGACTCCAGGCGGGGTGAGAGGGTTCCCCGAAGGTGCAGGGGCCGGGCGCCCCGGACAAGGGAGGCTCCGCCGCGGGTGCCGGTGGCCGGAACCCCGCCGAGGCGCCGGGGTGGGAAGGGAGAACCTGCAACCATGGGGGTGGAAATGGGCGGCAAGGGATCGATGATCGCGGGCGCGGTCCTGATTCTTCTCGGGATCGGGGCCTTTCTGGTCGAGGGAGTCGGGTACGTAACGGAAGATGAGGTGCTTGATGTCGGGCCGATCGAGGTGACGGCCGAGCGCGAGGAGACGGTCGGAGTTCCGCCCTGGGTCGGAGGGGTCCTGATCGGTGCCGGCGCCGTGCTCCTCGTCGTGGGCTTCGCCGGTTCCGGGAGGAAGGCCTCCTAGGCCAGCCCCTCTCCGGGCAGCCGCGTTGCGCGCGGGCGGCCGCTTCCCGAGCGGTTCAGAGAAGGAGAACGAGCGCGGTGCCGGCCGTGACCGGGATCACGAGGTTGTCGTCGAGGGGCCAGGGTGCCCGCTCGAGGAGCGCGGTCGACAGTGCCGCGCCGGCTGCTGGGCCCGGGGGCACCTGGAGGGCGAGGAGCGCGAAGGCCGTGAGAGCGAAGACCGCGGTGCCCTCGACCGTCCCCGTCCCGAACGGGATCCGTCCCCACCGTCGGCCGATGTAGCTCGCGAGGGGATCGGCGATGGCGAGGACGAGGATCGAGGCGATCGCGATCTCCGGTGGAAAGAGCGCCACCGCGAAGAGGCATCCGACGATGTACCAGGTCGAAGAGGCGATGCCCGCCGCCTCGCGCGGAGAGGCGAAGGGGCGCAGGAGGGTGAAGAAGAGCCGGTTGGCGCCGGAGTGACCGAGTCGCACGAGGTCGAGGGCGAAGAGGCCCGCGGCGAGGAGGGCGAGGAGCCCGGCCGCGAGCTCCCGGGAGGGCTCGAGGAGGGCGAGGGCCCCGGCGATGACGAGCCCGTTCGCCGCATGGAAGACCCGCCGCCAGGGCTGAAGCCCTTCGGTGCGGGCGACGAGGGGGGCGAGCTTCGGGTCGCCGACGTCGGGAGCGCTCATGCGTGGAAAGATGCCGTCTTTCGCTCGTCCCGCCACCCCCCGGCGCCGGCCCGCAGTGCTTGAAGCGCCCCATCGCTCATGGAACGAAGCGCGGCGGCAGGGGTTCGGCCCCGCAACCCGAGCATCCGCCGTCACCTCGCCCCCAACTCGTGCGCCGCGCGAGGAGCAGCGTCCCCATGCAGAACCCATCCGACCGCGCCATCCTCGAGATGACTGCCAGGATCCTCGCCGAGGAGCCGGAAATCTCGAACGCCTTGCTCCTGGCCCGACTCGTGGCCGCCCTTGGGTCGGAGATTGCGACGCGCTTTCCGGTCAACCGCTTTGAGCGGCTCGTCCGCGAGCCGGCAATGCGCGCCATGCGGGACCAGCAGATCAAGGGTCGTGGCCCCGAGGGCGCCCCGCGCCTTCGGGGACGATATCTTCCCGAAGGAAGCAGGGTCCATGTCGAACGGCCGCGCGGGGCGTCACCGCCTGCTGAAGACCCCCCGACGGACAATGGGGTGGGCGATGTCACCCGGGCCGGCCCTGAAGCCTGGATCGGCGACGTTGACAAGGCCCTCATTGCGGCCTTCGCCCTCGGGGCGTCGGGCATGTCGGGGGCGGAGGTGATCGAGGCGTTCCGTGAACTGGGCAGCCTCAGGGCCCGGGTCCGTCGAACTCTGGAAAGGGCTGTCTGAGAGGGTGTTTACAAACTACGAATGGGTCCCGCGCAGGGGTCTTGCGTGTGTCCAGAGCAGGAGCGACGACGAGTCGTAGCAGCGCTACGGCGAGCGAGGAGTGACGACCCATGGGCCCGCAGCCCCCTTCGTGGGGGCCGCTTCACCAAGCAACGCGACCTCCACGAATGTGCAGAGCGCCGGTGCGAATGACGTGGTCGTCACCCGCACCGGCGCCCCCCTGCGGACCGGGTTCGTCGTGCGCGTCAGCGCAGCGACATCCCCGGGTCGGCCTGCGCGCGGCTCGGCGGGAACTGCTCGAGGATCTGGCGCACGGCGGTGTCGATTCGCGGCTGGAGGATCTGACGGGAGCCGTCGCGGCCGAGGAGTCCCTGGCCGGCACCGCGCCAGGCGAGGGTGTTGTTCGAGGCGCGGATGATATCAAGGACGAAGGTGCCTTCCATCCACCGGTCCTGCCCCTGGGCCGACACGGGGTTGTACCAGCCGGCACGGTACCCGTAGGCCTCCGTGGCGTCGCGGATGTCCATCGTGCCCATCGCGGCATGATAGGCCACCCTGAAGTCGGGGTTGGCGGTAACGAGCTGGAAGCCACGCGCCTGCATCTCCCGATCGATGACCTCCCGAATCCGAGTCTCCCACTCGGCGTTGTACAGGCCGCCGGACCGGGTGGGGGGCAATGGAGCGTGGGCATAAGTCTGCCAGCCGTCCATCTGTGAAGCCACCGCGGGATCGAAGTCAGTGTCGATGGCCGAGCCACCTCCGCCTGCGGCGCAGGCCGTGGCGACGAGCGCTGTGACGGGGACGAGCGCCATCAGGGCGAGACGTCGCATCCGGATTCCTCCTGAAGTTCGTGTCGAACATGAGAGCCGAGCGCCCGGCACGGCTTGGCGGCCGACGCTCGACAGGGCTGTAGGGAACCCTTTCATTCTATCCTCTGCCGGCGACCGGCGCGAGGGGGGTGGGGGCAACTCCCTGCTCAGAATCGAATCCCGATGCTCACCGGAATCAGCCGCTCGCCTCCGCGGTCCGCAGCGATCGAGTGAACTCGCACCTCCCCGAAGACCCGGACCGGGCCTGCGGGTCGCTCGAACCCGACCCCACCATTCGCACCGAAGTCGACCGATGCCCCCGATGCCTGGCCCTCGATGGTTTCGAAGCTTCGGGTGAAGGATGTCCGGTAGAATCCGAGGCCACCCACGAGGTAGGCTGAGGTCCCACGGACCTCCGCGATGGGAATCCGGAGTGCACCCGAGACGGAGATGTACTGCTGTTCCTCGTCGTCTCTTCGTAGGAGATGCAGCCCGACTTCGCCCCTCACGAACCGTGGGAAGATTCCCCGGTCGATCTCGGCAACCCCGACTACGTGAAAGCCCGTGTCGAGCTCGTCGGCCACGGAGCCATGGGGGATGGTGGCGCCTCCCTGAACGCTGTAGAGAACGTCCTGTTGCTGCGCCGAGAGAGAGGCGAAACCCGTCGACAGGGCGAGACCGCAGAGCAGTAGCAGACTGGGACTGCGAACCATTCGAAGCATCCTTTGAACGGGAAGGAGAGAAAGGGGCGGTCGGTCCAAGCTCCGGGCACGGTCCCTCCCTGTCAAGCAGCTTCCGTCGTCACGCACCGGAGACGACCTCGAAGGGAAGCTCGGCCGAGAGGGTGGCTCCCGCGGCGGGAACCTCCCCACGCAGGAGGTAGCGACCAGGCTCGAGCGGAGCCGGGATGCGCTCGCTCC
>SLDT01000266.1 GCA_007125125.1 Gemmatimonadota bacterium
GATGAAGGCCGATCTCGTCGCCGAGATGGAGCGGGCCGGGATCGATCACGCGGTCGTGCTCAGCTCGTATACGGCGAACGCGCACCGTCCGCACATCGACGAGCTCGTCCGGGCGGTGGGCGACGACCCCCGGATCACCCTCGTCGAGGGGCTCCGGTGGCGCTACGACGAACAGAGAACCGATCTCTTTCGGATGGAAGAGCGGATCCGGAGCGGGGTCGTGAAGGGGATCAAGCTGTACCCTGGCTACGACCTCTATCCGATCAACGATCCCTCTCTCGAGTCCGTCTTCCGGATCGCGGCGAAGCACGATGTCCCCGTCATGATCCACACGGGTGACACCTACTCGGCCCATGCGAAAGTGCGCCACGCCCACCCGCTCCTCGTCGACGACGTCGCGGTCGACTTCCCCGAGGTGCGCTTCGTGATCTGCCACCTCGGGAACCCCTGGTTCCAGGACTGTGCCCAGGTCCTCTACAAGAACGACAACGTCTACGCCGACATCTCCGGTCTCACCCTCGGCGACTTCGAGTACGAGTTCGAGCGCTACGTCATGCAGCGGGTGCGGGACATGATCGTCTACATGGGCGAGCCGGGACGGCAGCTCCTCTTCGGCACGGACTGGCCCCTGGCCGGGATGCGGAGCTACGTCCGCTTCCTCGAGGGGATGGAGGTGAGCGAGGAGGACCGCGAGCAGATCGCCTGGAAGACGGCGCGGGACCTCTTTCGCATCGAGCTCTGAAGCGGGCCCGGGCCGACCCCCCCCCGCGATCGGGGGGGCGGGCCCGGGCGGTGATTCACCCCGGTCTCAGCGGGGGGTCGGCTGCGGCGGGAGGGACTGGAGGTAGGTCCAGAGCGCCTGCATCTCGACCTCGGTCATCTGCTGCGCGTAGGGCTGCACGAAGGTCATCGGCACCCGGATCTCGCTTCCGTCCGGGCGGCGGGCGTCGCGCATCGCGGCCACGAAGTCCTCGTAGCTCCACCCTGCGAGTCCCTCGGCGTGCGGGGTGAGGTTGGAGGCGGGGACCCAGGCGGGATCACCCCCGGCGATCTTCCCCCCGGTCATCTCCATCCCGTGGCAGCCGACGCAGACCCCCCCGAGGTGCTGTCCGAACTCGACGCTCACCTCGGTGGGCGGGGGATAGACCGGGTGGGGGGCGTCGTGCGACTCGATTAGATCGACCGAGAGCTTGATCTCGCCGGTGGCCATGAGGATCCGGCCGAGGGGCCCGAGCTTCACCGCGCGGAGCTCGTTGTCGACGGGGGGGAGCGACTCGATGTAGGCCACGATGTCGGAGAGCTCCTGGTCCGACATCCGGAGGAAGTCCTCCGAGGGCATGACGGCGGGCCGCCCGTCCTTTCGCACCCCGTGACGGACGATCCGGCTCCAGTCGGCCGGGGTGTAGTCGAGCACGACGCTCCCCCGGCCACTCGTGAGGTTCGGTCCGAGGAGGGTGCCGATGGGGAAGGCATCGACCATGACGCCCCCGCCATAGTCGTCTCCGTGGCAGTCGCCGCAGGGGTAGCGGGCGTGGACGAGGTGGCGGCCCCGTTCGACGGCGCGCTCGTGGGCGAGGGCCTCGGCTTCGGCCGGGGAGAGCCCGAGCTCCGCGATCTCGTCGGCCTCCAGGGGGAAGGGGATGGGGAAGTCCACCTCGTGGACCTCGATCGTGCGGTTCAGCGTTCGCGAACTCGAGGCCGAGGCCCAGGCGTAGACGCCGGTGGCGAGGAGCGCCACAGCGACGACCAGGACGAGGACGATCCGTAGGAGGAGCTTCATGCGCGCGTCTCCACGTCGGAAGGAGGGGCAACCTTCGGGGATGTTTCGCGCAATGTGAGTCTCATGAGCGAAATGCGCAAGAATTCGTTCAGCGCGAGTTCCACACTCCCCACCACCGGGTGCCATCCCGCGCCGTGCAACCCCATGTGACGAAGATCACAGACACGCGTCCGCGGATCGGTGATCGTGGAGTCACGCATCGCTCCCGATTCACTCGGGGCGGCAATCCGAACCCGCATCACCGGAGGAAGGCATGCAAGCCCGGACCACCCCCTTCGCCGACCGCACTGTCGGCGACGTCGTCGCCGAGGACTACCGCCGGGGCGCGATCTTCAAGCGCTTCGGGATCGACTTCTGCTGTGGAGGCGGGATCAAGGTCTCGACCGCCTGCGAGCGCAGGGGGATCCCCGTCGAGGAACTCGAGCGCGAGCTCCTGGACGCCGCGTCCCGCCCCTCGCGCACCGCCGAGCCGAACCCCCGCGACTGGGAGCTCGACTTCCTGGCCGATTACATCGTGAACGTGCACCACCGCTACGTGCGGGAGAATCTCCCCGTCCTGGAGGCCTTCGCCTCGAAGGTCGCAAAAGTCCACGGGCCTGCACGACCGGAACTCGCCCGGCTCGCCCTGATCGTCGACGCGCTCTCCACGCATCTGGTGCGCCACATGGAGGATGAGGAGACGCTCATCTTTCCGCTCGTGCGTGCACTCGTTCGGGCGCGTCGGGGCGACTACGAGGCCTTGGACGAGGGGCGGATCGCTTGCGGCTCGATTGCGGAAATGGAGGACGACCACGAGCGGGCCGGGGCCCTCATGCGCGAGGCACGCGAGCTGACGGGCGGGTTCTCGCCCCCCGAGGGTGCCTGCAACACCTGGCGCGCCCTCTACGCGAAGCTCGAGGAGTTCGAGGACGACCTGCACCGGCATGTCCACCTCGAGAACAACCTCCTCTTTACCGGAGCGACCCGGCTTTTCGCCGGCGCCGCCTGAGCCGGGCCCCCACCCGCTGGCCACGACCGCTGCGATGGGCTCGGCGCCAGGGCCGGCTGCATGGGTACCCCCGAGTCGGCTTCCCGGGGGAGGGCAATCGATGAGGGCGTGCGCCGGACACTCGCGCTGCTGGGGCCACTGCCGGCGAGGGCCTGGCTGACCCCTGCGTTCCCAGAGGCTCGGTCCTGCGCACCCCCTCACCGATCGCCGTTCACGGGGGTCGGTGTCGGCCGATCGCCCGGTAGTGCCGTCGGGGTGTGCGCGCCTCGTCGACCACTTGCAACCGAGGCGGGCGGTCGGGACGCGGTACCCGTGACACGCCACCCGGTCTGCGCGCCTCCTCGACGACCGAGCGACCACAAGTCTTCACCGACCGCAGGATTTCGGGAGCGTGAAGACTTGTACCCCGCATTCCGACACGAATCCTTCACCGTCGTTTCCGCCTCGGGCGAGCGTGAAGACTTGTGGTTCGCTTTCCGACCTCAATCCTTCACGATCATCGTCGTGCTGCACTCGCTGAAGGGTTGGGGTCGCGTGCCGCGCATCAGACCCCGTCGCTCCAGAAGCGGGGGCGTCGCCACCCCTGCAGGACCTCGGAGTCGAGGAAGAGGGAGGAGGGACCGAGGAGGGGCCACTCGAAGTCGGGCGCGAACACCCCGACCCCCGCGAGGAGGAGGAGGGCGGCGGCGAGCGCGAGGGCGGGAGCGCGCCGGACGGGGACCGCGGGGACCCCGGAGACCCGGAGCCAGAGGGCGAGGACCACGAGCCCGGCGAGGTGCGAGAGGGGCATGACGAAGACCCCGCTCACGAGGCTGTGGACGAGCCCTGCCACGGACGACCAGAGGAGCGCGGCGAACCAGGGGGCCCGGGCGCCCCGCAGGGGTCCGGACGCGCCGTCGAGCCGGGGCGAGGCCCGGCGGAGCCGGACGAGGGCGGTGGCCCCGAGCACGAGGGCGGCACCGAAGAGGAGCGCGCCGAGCGCCCCCCACTCGGCGAGGATCTGGAGTGGGGTGCTGTGGGGGTGCGCGAATCGGGTGCCCTCCCAGGCGAAGCTCTGGGGACCGCGCCCGAGGAGGGGGGACTCGAGGAACATCTCCTGCGCCTGCTCCCAGGCGGGGGTCCGGCCGGTCGTCGTCGGGGGGCGTTCGAAGGCGCTCTCGAAGGGGCCCTCGCGTCCGAAGACCCGGAAGAGGAGGGTGTAGAGGGCGAGTCCTCCGGCGGCGGCCGCGCCCTGTGCGAGGGCGAGGTGCCTTCCTCCCGGACCGGCCACGAGGATGACGACGAGGGCGCCGGCCGCGAGGCCGATCATGGAGCCGCGTCCGGCCGAGAACCAGAGCTGGGTCCAGGAGACGAGGAGGAGGGCCCAGAAGAGGGCGCGCAGGGCGAGGGGACCGCGGAAGCGGAGGCAGAGGAGGCAGGCGACGGGGAGGAGCCAGCTCTGGAGCTGGTTGAGGAAGCGGGCGTGGCCGAAGAGGTGGAAGGCGCTCGCGATCGTGAAGGCCTCGGGTTCGAAGTCGGCGCCCATGAGGTGGGTCTGGAGCCAGAACCCGAGGAACTCGAGCGACCAGATGGTCTGGAGCACGACGAGGGCGCTTCCGAGGGCCAGGAGCGCTCCTCCGCGGAGTGCGGCGAGGCGGGGGGCCGCGAGGAGGAGGAGGGTCCAGAGGAGGACCTCCTTCAGGGAGAGGGCGGGCATCTGGCCGCCGAGCGCCGAGAGGGTGCCGAGGAGGAGGACGCCGCCGGTGAGCCAGCCCCAGCGGGCGGGGAGGCGGGCACGGGTGGCGAGGGCGACGCAGAGGGTGAGCGCCGCGAGTTCGTAGACCCGGGCCCCGTCGAGGGGGAGGGGGGCGCCGGGGAACCCGGCCTGCATCGCGGCGAGGAGGAGCCCCGCGAGGGCGCCCGCGAGGATGGGGCGTCGTCGCCAGGGCGGGGAAGGGGTCGGCTCGGTGGGCAGGGCGGGGGGTCCGGTGGCGGGGGAGGTCTGCGACGGGCGATGAGGTCGGGGAGAAGCTACCGCGGCGGGGCGTCTGTCGCCACCGCCGGGAACGTGCGGGCGCCCCGGGGGGTTGGGAGGGCATGACGAACCGAGCATGGTGCCGCGCGCGGGCCGGGTGGGGTGTTGTGGCCCTGGGGCTCCTCCTCCCGGGTTGCGAGGCGGAGGAGGCCGGGCCGGGGGCCCTCGTGGCCCGCTCCATCGCGGTTCACGGGGGGGCGGTCTTCGAGGAGAGCGAGGTGCGCTTCCGGTTCCGCGAGGCGGACTTCCGGGTCGTGCGCGACGGGGGGCGCTTCGTCTACGAGCGGACCCTCGTCGACGAGGAGGGACAAAGCGTGCGCGAGGGGATGGACAACGACTCGACCTGGCGCGTCGTCGACGGGGCGGCCGAGGTGCTCGACCGGGATGCGCGCGAGGCGGTCGAGACGCGGGTGAACTCGGTCGTGTACTTCGGGTTCCTCCCCTTCCGGCTCGATGATCCGGCGGTGCGGGTGCGGGCGCTCCCCGACGGGGAGGTGGCGGGCGAGCCCTATCGAAGGGTCGAGGTGACCTTCGAGGAGGCGGGGGGAGGCCAGGACTGGGAAGACCGCTTCGTCTACTGGTTCCATCCCGAGCACCACACCCTCGACTTCCTGGCCTACCGCTACTACCGGGACGAGGGCGGTACCCGCTTCCGGCGGGCGGTGAACCGGCGGGAGATCGAAGGGATCCTGGTTCAGGACTACGAGAACTACGCACCGCTGGTCGAGGTCGACGACATCGCGGAATTCGGCCTTGTGTATGCGCGCGGCGAGCTGGCGCTCGTCTCGCTCGTGGAGCTCGAGGAAGTCGAGGTCCGGCCCCTGCAACAACCTCCTGACGAGGATTGAGATGCCCTACATTGCTCCCGAGGACCGCGCCCGGCTGGACCGGGGCGAGGCGCCGGCGAGTGCCGGCGAGCTGAACTATGCGATCACGCGTCTCGTCGATGCGTACATGGAGCGTGCGGGCGGGATCCGCTACGCCCGCCTGAACGAGGTGGTGGGTGCGCTCGAGTGCGCGAAGCTCGAGCTGTACCGGCGGCTCGCCGCTCCGTACGAGGACGAGAAGATCCGGGAGAACGGGGACGTGTACCGCTCGCCCGGGTAGCGACCGGGTAGCGACCGGATCGTCGGGTTGCCGACCACCGCGCCGGGTCAGCTACCGCGGTGTTCGGTCAGCCACCGCCCCGGAGGTGGCGCTCCAGGAAGTCGGCCGAGGCGTTGAAGATGCGCTCCCAGTTGCGGTGCAGCAGGAAGGAGTGCACCTCGTCGGGGAGGATCAGGAGCTCGTACTCCTTGTTCGCGCGCCGCATCCGCTCGACGAGGTCGATCGTCTGGAGAAAGCGCACGTTCCGGTCGTCGTCGCCCGTCACGAGGAGCACCGGGCCCTCCAGGTCCTCGACCCAGCCCACGGGCGAGGAGCGGTGCCGTATCTCCCAGGTGTTGTCCTGCGGAATGCTGCGCCGCTCGGTGGCCCACGGGGGGAGCTCGGCCCGGAGGTTCCAGTCATGGACGCCGTGGATGTTCACTCCGGCGCGGAAGATCTCCGGGCTGCGGCCCATGCCGAGCTGGGTGAGGTATCCCCCGTAGGAGCCGCCCCAGAGTCCGATCCGCTCCGGGTCGACCGGCTCGTTCTCGAGGAGCCAGTCGACGCCGGCGAGGAGGTCCTGGTACTCAGAGGCGCCCTGCTGGCCCGTGTTCGACGCGAGCCGGAAGGCGCGACCGTAGCCGGTTCCCGAACGGAAGTTGATCGAGAGGACGATGTAGCCGCGGGCCGCGAGGTACTGGTTGAAGGCGTACGTCTTCCAGTAGTAGCCCATGTTGTGCCACCCCGGGAACATCTGCCGGCGGGGACCCCCGTGGAGGAAGAGGATCGCGGGGCGCGCTTCCTCCGCGCAGGGCCCGGAGGCGGCGCGGCAGCGGAAGAGCTGTGCATGGATCTCGAGCCCGTCGGGGGCCTCGTAGACCACCTCCTCGGGCTCGACGAGCGCATCGGCGGGGAACTCGGGCGGGAGGGCGTCGGCGCGCAGGGGGCGCGGCTCCTCGCCCCGCACGCTCGTCCGGTGCGCGAGGGGGGGGATCTGCCAGTCGCCCCGGTGGAGGAGCACGGTTCCGTCGGGTGCCACCGCCATGCCCCAGTCGATCGCCCCTTCCGTGAGGAAGCGCGGTTCGCCTCCGGCCGGGTCCAGGAGCTCGATCTGCCTCCGATTGATGTCGCCGCAGTTCGTCGAGGCCACGAGGTGGC
>SLDT01000197.1 GCA_007125125.1 Gemmatimonadota bacterium
AGCCCCCACCCCCGCGCCCGGTGAGGCATATCTCCCCCACCTGCTCCCAGCATGGCTCCCCCCCCCCTCCACCCCCTGCGGGCTCGGCCGGTGTCTGCGAGACCCTGAACCGCTCGAACTCCTCCTGTGCCCGGCGCGCCTCGCGCAGAATCGCGACGGAATCGGCTGAGATGGAGGGAGGCTGCGGGGGGGCCCCGAAGAGGAGCGCCCCCGAGAGGAGGGCCATGGTGAAGGATTCGAGCATGGGATGCCCACCTGGGCCGTGGGGGATATTGGGACACCGCGTGTCTCCTCGTCCTACACACGCCGTGCAGGGACGATCCTCCGACAGCCCTCCGTCGCCTTCCACCATCGCCCCTCCAACTCTGGGCGAGGGTGACACGATGACTCCGCACCCCGACTACCGCTACATCGAGAACACCCGCTCACTCGACGACATGCCCTCGCACCTCCCGCGGGAGATCGAGCACTTCTCCGCCACCGACAGGGAGCTCGAGAACAAGGAGGTCGCGTCGCACGGCCGGGGCGACAGAGAGGACGCATTCTCGGTCATCCGCGGGGCCCGCGAGCGCTTCGGGCGGAGGGACCGAGCACTCAGAGGCGAGGGCGCATTCGGTGGATCTCGCCGGACTCCTGCCAGCGGTGCGCGACCGCGAGAATGAGGTCATCGGCGAAGAGGCGGCCGATGATCGTGGTGCACACGGGCTGGGGGTGTTCGCCCTCGCTCACGGTCCACGGCACGATGACGGCCGGGTGCCCCGTCTGGTTCGTCAGCGTGACCTCTCCACTTCCGGTGAGAAAGAGGTCCCATGCCTGCATCACCTCGTCCATCTCCTTCATCACGGCCCAGCGGCGGCGCTGGCTCTGGACGAAGTCGAGGGCTCGGACGTCCCGGGCGCCCAGGAAGCGGCCGGTCGGAGGGTCCTCGCCCGCCTCGAGTGCCCGCTCGACCTCGGGCCCGACATGGAAGTCGAAGGCAGCAGCCGACTCCACCGCCAGGGCGTTCGAGCCCCCGGAGGGAAGCTCGGGTATCGGCCGGGGGTCGGCCCCGAGCGCACGCAGACCCTCGACGAAGGCTTCCGGCGCGCTGTCTGTGTAGCCGATGCGCAGCGCCTCGAGGCGCAGGTCCCGGTCGAAGCGAAAGGGCGCTGTGAGGGAGGCGGGGTCAAGTTCACTCGCTCCATGAATCGCATCGAAGACGAGAGCGCAGTCCTCGATCGTGCGGCACATAGGGCCGACCTTGTCCATGCTCCAGCTCAGGACCATCCCGCCATGCCGGCTCACCCGGCCGAAGGTTGGACGGAGGGCACTGATCCCGCAGCGGCGGGCCGGACTCACGATCGAGCCCTGCGTCTCGGTCCCGATCGCGAAGGCGACGCAGCCGGCCGCGACCGCCGAGGCGGAGCCAGCCGAGGAGCCGCTCGAGCCCTGTTCCGGGTTCCACGGGTTGTTCGTCCGGCCCCGGTACCACCGGTCGCCGAGGGCGAATTCACCCGTGGCCAGCTTCGCGATGAGGACCGCCCCCGCCTCGCGCAGGCGCACGATCACCTCGGCGTCCTCGTCGATGACCCGGTCCCGGAAGCCCTCGTGCCCCCAGGTGGTCGGGTGTCCGCGGAGACTGAAGAGGTCCTTCACGCCCCAGGGGATCCCGTGCAGGGGGCCCCGGCGACGCCCCGTGCGGAGTTCCTCGTCGGCGCGCGCAGCCTCCTCGAGGGCGCTCTCCTCGAGGATTGTGACGGCCATGAGAAGCTCCGGGTCGAGCCGCTTCATCCGCTCGAGGTAGATTCGCGTGAGCTCGGTCGAGGTGAGGTGCCCCGCCGCGAGAAGTGCCGACTGACGGTGCACCGGGAGGAAGGCGATCTCGTCCGGGTCCGTGGGGAGGGGGCCGCTCCAGGGCTCGACCTCGGTCGGGGTCCGCTCGAAGGGGCTCCCTCCTCGCTCCCTCCAGAGCCTTTCGAGGAGGGCTCCCGTTCCTCCGGGCCAGGCCTGGAAGGCGAAGGCGGGCGGATCGGCGTTCGCCGGAACGAGGGCACCGGGAAGGGAGCGGAGGCCGGGGACGGGGCCCGGCACGGGAGGGGAGTCCGGCGCGAAGGGGGCGCCTGGCCACCCTTCCTCCGTCAGGTACGGGCCGAGGGCGGGGCCGGCGGCAGCAGCGGCCGCGAGTCCGATGAAGCGGCGGCGGTCGATCTCGCTCAAGCGCCGTCGGGCTGCGTGACGAGGCTCAGCCAGGAGCTTCCCTGCTCGTAGTCCTCGACGACCGCGGTCTCGCGTGCGCGCTGGTACGACGAGAGGATGCGCTCGATGTCTTCGCGCAGGACCTCGAGAGCGCCCCGGACGAGGTCGTCCCTGAAGCCCCGCTCCCCTGCCTCGATGGCCATCTCCATGGAGAGGGTTCGGCCGAGGATCTGCCCGAGCTCGACGAGGCGACGCTGCGGCAGGCCGAAGTCGATCTCGAAGTCAAAGAGGTCGCGAAGCGAGTCGGACGCGCGCCCGGTGAACTCGTAGTCCGAGAGAAAGCGGTACAGGTTCGACTCCTTGACCTTCCGCATCGACTTGAGCACGGACTCGGAGATCTGCTGGTAAAGGATGTCGTTCGACCCCTCGAAGATCTGGAAGGGGCGGCTGTCGACGAGGGAACGTCCGGCAATGTGATCGAGGCGGAAGCCGCTTCCTCCCGCAAGCTGAAGGAGGGACTGGGCAGCATCCTGCATGAGGTCGGTCAGGACCGACTTGATGGAGTTGTGGGGCACTCCGTCCGTGTAGAGATCGCGGTCGACCCCGGCGTTCTCGGCAGCGAAGGTGCACATCGCCGAGCAGGTGGTGAAGGCGGCCTGGATCCGGGAGACGCGCTGCTGCACCTGGTCGTAGCCGAGCAGGCTCCTTCCGCCCACGTAGCGTTCGCGGCAGTGCTCGATCGACTCGTCGAGGAGCCGCCGGAGGAAGCCCATGCCCATGCCGGAGAACTGGGCGCGGCTCCGGTAGAGCATGTCGAGCATCATGCGGATCCCGGAGGAGGGTGCCTCGAAGCGGTGGTCGAGGGGGACCTCCAGGTCGAGGTTGTTCAGGCCATACGGAATGATGTAGAGGCCGAGGTTGTTGTAGAGCTCGAGGACCTCGATGCGCTGGCGGGGGTCTCGCGCGTCGCAGACGAAGAAGTCCACGTCCCGGCCGAGGCGATCGCCCTCGTCACAGCGGCGGGCAGCGACGATCCAGAAGTCGGCCATGCCGGTGAGGCCGGCCCAGTGCTTCGTGCCTCGAATCGTGAAGTGGTCGTCCTGTTCCTGCCAGCGGGTCTCCATCGAGAGGGCATCAGACCCGAAGTCGGGCTCGGTGATCATGAGCCCGCCCATGGCCGCGTGGTCGATGAATCGCCGGTAGATCTCTCCGCGAATCGACTCGCTCCCGTACTTCGAGAGGGGCTGGAGAAAGAGGCCCCCATTGATGCCCATCACGAGGGACATGGCCAGCGATTCGTAAGACGAGGTGGCCAGCACCCCCATGAACTCGTGGAGGGGGCCACCGCGCCCACCATGCTCGCGTGGAATGCAGGCCGAGAGGGGCTTGGTCTGGCGCAGGAGTTCGTAGCCCTGCTCGGGGAAGCCGCGTTCGAGGGCCATGCGGCGCTCGAGTTCGGGGTCGGCGAAAACGTTGCGCAGACCGTCACGGTAGCGACCGAGGAAGGCATCCAGGGGCTCGTCCGGGGTCCAGGGGGCGTCCGCGTTCGCGGGGGTGCCCGCTGCGCGTGCGTTGCCGTCGATCTCCATCCTTGGTTCCTGCGTGAGGGGATTCATGTCCGTCTCCGGGGGGTCGGTCCGGGCTCCGGGCGCGGAGGTCTTCCTGGCCACCACCGGAGCGATTCCTTGCAGAAGCATAACCTATTGGAGCGCCGGCAGGCGATTCGCGCGGTTTGCGGCACTCGTGCAATTTCGTCGCCTGCCCGCTATTCTGTCGCCATTCATGAAGGTTCGCAACCTCCTGCCATGGAGAACTTCGATGACTCTGCGCCATGTAGGGCTCACCATCCTCGCTGCGATCCTCGCCCTGACCGGGTGCGGAGGCGACTCGAACCCCGCCGGCCCCGGGGGGAGCGGCGGCCCCTCGAACGGCGCCATGTCGGCGCGCGTCGACGGTGCCAACTGGAATGCGGTCGCGAATCTGCACGGGATCCGGACGAGCGGAGTCATCAGCCTGTCCGCGCCCGGGCCAAACGGGAGCGTGATTGCCTTCGCCTTCGCGGACGGGGCGGGGCCGGCGTCACATGTGATCGGGGTCTCGGTGGGGACGAATGCATCCTACACCCAGGGCACCTCGACGTGGACAGCCGGGGTGCAGGGCGGGGCCGGCACCGTGACCGTCACGACGCTGAACGCGGAGCGGGTCGCCGGCACCTTCTCCTTCGTCATGCAGGCCTTCCAGGGAGCGACTCCCCCCACACGCAACATCACGAACGGCACGTTCGAGTATCGGTTCTAGAGGGCTGTTGAGGTGGTGTCGGCCGGGGTTGGGTTCCATGAAGTGAGGTGAAGTGAGGCAGCGCTGGAGAGATCGGGTTGGCAGGGTTCACCCGCTGCCTCCCTTCCCGCCGCTCGGCGGCTCCTCTCCGTCTTCCAAGTCCTCCCGGTCGTCCACGCAGGTCAGCTTCGTCATCGGAGCGCGGCAGGAGAGCCGGCGCGTTGGCTGACCGGCCAGCGGCGCCGCACACATGCAATGGAATCGCGCTGTCCGCGGACGGGCGCCTGCCCGCACCAGACCGTTTCACAATTTTTGTGCATGCCCCATTTCCGTTGCACAATTTTTGTGAATCGACCTCCCCGATCCCGCCCTGGTTCTGCCCCAATATGAAACGCAAGCCGTTGTACACCAGAGTCTTATGTGCAATCCACGGGATCTGGCACCCCCTGTGCCCTCTCTTCGGAACAGCAGGACCCGGCGGGTGGCGTCCACTCCGGACCCCCCGGCAAAGAGAGAGAGAGACTCGGGGCGTGTGCAACGCCCCCCGAACAGAGGAGATCGACCGATGAACAGATTGTCACGTTGGATCTGGATGCCGGCCCTGGCGCTCATCGTCGCGGGCTGCGACTCGAACCCGACCGACCCGGCGCTCAACAGCCTCCCCGGGGACGACCTCGGAGCACTCGCCTCCGAACAGGCTGCCCTCGAGGGCGCCGAACTCGACCAGAGCCGGAGCATGACCCCCGAGCAGTTGGCTCGGCGCTGGGTCAACCATGCGTCGAACCTGCTCGAGCGCGCCACCCGGATGGCGGGCCCGAACCCCGAGCCGCCGATCTCGAGCTGGCTCCAGTCTGCCGAGCAGAAGCTCGGCCAGGCCCTTCACTTCCTCGACCAGGGAAACTGGCATGTTGCGATCGTCCACGCCCAGAACTCCGCCTCGAAGTCGTGGAAGGTGATCGAGGCGCTCACCCCGCAGCCGGACATCTCCGAGCTCGCGGCCCAGGCGATCGAACGCGCCGGACACCTCCTCGAGCGGGCCAAGGAGCTGGCCAGCCAGGGTGACCCCTCGCCCGAGATCCGCGAGGCACTCGAGCGCGCCAAGACCCTCCTCGGCTCGGCGCGCGACGCCTACGCCGCCGGCGACCATCGGGAGGCACTTGCCCTCGCTCGGGAGTCGGCTGCGCTCTCGTCTCGCGTCATCCGCGCCCTGAGCACGACCACCGTCACGCGGTGACGCGCGGCTCGGCCGACGCACAGGCCGGCGGAACGGCCACTCCGGGGGGTGGGGGCCACAACGGCCTCCACCCCCTCGGCGCTTGCGCCGAAGACGCGCGCGGTTAATCTGGTGCGGTCGCCGGGCTCCCCTCCCCCGCCAGAGGAGGTCGCCGCCCCCCCGCACACCCCCGACCGGACTTCCGCCCCATGCAGCTTGCCCCCCTGGACTGGACGATCGTCCTCGCCTACCTCGCGATCGTCCTCGCGATCGGCGCCGCCGTCAGCCGCAGGGCCGGCAAGGACACGAGCCAGTACTTCCTCTCCGGGCGCAACCTCCCCTGGTGGCTCCTCGGCGTGTCGATGGTCGCGACCACCTTCTCGACCGACACCCCGAACCTCGTCACCGACATCGTCCGGCAGAACGGGGTCGCCGGGAACTGGGTCTGGTGGGCCTTCCTCCTCACCGGAATGCTCACCGTCTTCATCTACGCGAAGCTCTGGCGCCGCGCCGGGGTCCTCACTGACCTCGAGTTCTACGAGATCCGCTACGGGGGCCGCCCCGCCGCCTTCCTCCGCGGATTCCGGGCCCTCTACCTCGGGGTCTTCTTCAACGTCATGATCATGGCGACGGTCACGCTCGCCGCGATCAAGATCGCGGGCGTGCTCCTCGGGATCCCCCCGGTCCAGGCCGTACTCCTCGCCGCCCTCGTGACCGTGCTCTTCAGCACGATGGGGGGCTTCCGCGGCGTCGTCCTCACCGACCTCCTCCTCTTCGTGACCGCGATCGGGGGCTCGATCGCCGTCGCGTGGTACGCCCTCGGCCACCCCGAGGTCGGCGGCCTCCAGGGTCTCCTCACCCACCCCGAGGTCAGCGGTCGCCTCTCGATTCTCCCGGACCTCCGCGACACCGACGCTCTCATCCCCCTCCTCGTCATCCCGCTCGCCGTCCAGTGGTGGAGCGTCTGGTACCCCGGCGCGGAACCGGGCGGAGGCGGCTACGTCGCCCAGCGCATGCTCGCGGCCCGCTCGGAGTCCGAGGCCACCGCCGCCACCCTGCTCTTCAACCTCGCCCACTACGCCATTCGCCCCTGGCCCTGGATCCTCGTCGCGCTCGCCTCCATCATCGTCTACCCCACCGTCGATTCACTGGGGGAAGCCTTTCCGGGCATCTCACGCGCCATCCTGGGCGATGACCTCGCGTACGCGGCCATGCTCACCTTTCTCCCCACCGGGGTGCTCGGGATCGTCGCCGCCTCCCTCGCCGCGGCCTACATGTCGACGATCTCGACCCACCTGAACTGGGGCTCCTCCTACGTCGTCCACGACTTCTGGGCACGCTTCGTGGAACCGGAGGCCGACGAGCGCCGGCTCGTGCGGGTCGGCCGCATCTCGACAGCACTCCTCATGGTTCTTGCCGCCGCGCTGGCCCTCTGGCTCGAGCATGCCCTTCAGGCCTTTCACATCCTGTTGCAGATCGGGGCCGGCACCGGGCTTCTCTTCATTCTTCGCTGGTTCTGGTGGCGAATCAACGCATGGAGCGAGATCACCGCGATGGTCGTCTCCTTTGCCGTCGCCTTCTATGTCGAGCTCGTGCATCCGGGGCTCTTTCCCGGTGCCGAGCTCTCGACCTCGGTCAAGCTCCTGGCGGGCGTCGGGATCACGACGGTGGCCTGGGTCGGGGTGACCTTCCTCACGGAACCGGTCGACCGGGGGGTGCTGAGGGAGTTCGTGGCGCTCGCCCGCCCCGGCGGTCCCGGATGGCGGGACATCGAGGCCGAGGCCCGGCGCGAGGGACTCGAGCTCCCCCGGGAGGGCGAACCATGGAACGTCCCCGCAGGTATCCTCGCGATGCTCGCCGCATCGACGGTCGTCTACGCCACCCTCTTCGGAACGGGGATGTTCCTCTACGGGCGCCTCAGTGCGGCGATCCTCGCCACCGCGGTCGCGGTCGGCGCCGCTGTGCTCCTCCTGCGACTCTGGCCCCGTGTGAGGGGGAGCACTCTCGATGCTTGACGCGCCGGGGGGGCCTTCTCCACGTTCATGGTGAACTTTCCCTGAACCCGAACGGAGGCAGGACCGCCATGACCTTTCGCTCCCTCGTTGCTCTGGTGGCGGCTCTTCTCGTCCCGACGGGTTGCAGCGATTCAAGCGGCCCCACCGAGGCGGAAGACGGCCCCCACACGATCCAGGTGTCGCCGGGCGACCTCACCCTCTTCCGCGGTGACACAGCCACGCTCGTGGCACGCCTCCTGGATCGGGGGGGGCGCCGTCGTGGCTGATCCCGTCCCCGGGTACGGAATCGGCTACACCATTTCGAACCGCTCCGTTGGCTCGGTGAGCAACGCCGGGCGAGTGAGTGCGCGCCAGCTCGGGAACACGGCGATCCGCGTGAGTGCCGGCGACCTCGGGCCCGTCGACGTGCCCTTCGCCGTCGTGCCCCGCACCCTCGAGGGAAAGCTCGTCTTCGACCATGCCGGAGACCGCACAGGCTCCTTCGACGTTCAGTCGACCTTTCAGTATGACCACCGCGGGATTCCGACCACGCCGGACTGGGCTGTCTCGTATTGGGACGCGAATTTCGAGAGCTGGGAAATCGTCGCCTTCCGGCAGCGCTCGGGAACCTTGGGTGATCTGGCCTGGCTCTGGATCTATCCGGATCCCATGAGCGGAAGCGTCTTCACCTGGAACCCGCCGGCATGCGCCGAAGGCTATTCGCCCACCTGCCCCGCCGGAGGAGTCGTGGCCTTCGGGATCGACCTCTCGGGCTCGGGTGAGCAGCTCGACGAGCTCTGGCCCCTCATCGAGGCCGAGGTCTCGGTCTCCCAGGGGCTTCCCGGCGACCGGCTGATCGCGACCTTCCAGGCCGGAGGCGGGATCTGGAACGACTCGACCGAAGTCTTCGAGGGCGAATTCACCGTCACGGGCGGAGAGATCGATGTCCGGATCGTGCCGGAGCAGGAGACATCACCCCCGCAGGGAGCGCCCGCCGCTGTGGCGGGCGCAGCCGACCCCTTCGCCGCGCACCCCGGGCTCAGTGCCCTTCTTGACTCTCTTCGTCATCGCCTCCGTCATCCCCCCCGCCATCGACCGCTTCGGTGACGGTGAACTCCTTGACGAGGATCGGGAGGCTGCCAAAGCGGGGGTCCGCGTAGAGGTAGTACGTTCCCTCTTCGAGTGGGGTCGAGCCGGGGTTGCGGACCGCCGAGACCTCGGCGCTGTGCTCCCAGGTCTCGCCCGGCTCCACGGAGATGACCCCGATCACATGTTCGCACCCGCCGCCCCAGGCCGACATTCGCTCGTCGTCCCGAAAGAGCTCGAAGTGGACATGGCCGAGGCCGGAGCAGGTCGAGGCCATGTTCACCGCGGTCGGTCGGGTGTTGTGGAGGGTGACCGTCGCGGTGAAGGTCGAGCCGGAGGGAACCGCGTCGTGCTCGAGGACGAGACGCCACTCGAGCCCGTTGATGTTCGCGGAGTCCTGCGGACCTGTCGGGGAGTCCGAGCAGCCCGACACCGCGAGGGCCACGAGCAGCAGACCCGCGAGGGGCCGGACGCGATGGATCGAACGATGGTCAACGTGCATGGCAACCTCCTTCGCCTTGAATTGGTCTTGCGGCCGACGTCTTGATCCGCCGCGTAGGCGCGACGCCCCGACCGCAAGGGCGCGCCCATCAAACGGGCGCTACCGCCAGGGATCCGGAGCTGTCAGGAATTCCTGAATGTAACGCCGCACACCTTCTTCGAGCGAGGTGGGCGCACGTGACCAGCCTGCGGCACGGATCCGACCCATCGCGGCCTCCGTACGGTACTGGTAACGGTCGCGGATCGACCCGGGAGTGTCGACCCACTCGATCCGGGGATCGACCCCGAGCGCGTCGTGAACTGCATGGGCCAGGTCGAGAAAGGTTCGCGCCTGGCCGCTTCCGCAGTTGAAGATCCCCGAGACGCGACGGTGCTCGATGAGCCAGACGATGAGTTCGACGCAGTCGTCGACCCAGACGAAGTCGCGCATCTGGCCCCCGTCGGGGAAGTCCGGGTGGTGCGATCGGAAGAGGGTGACCGGCCTTCCCCCTGCCGCAGCCTCCCAGGCCTGATGCACGACGCTTCGCATCGGTCCCTTGTGGTACTCGTTCGGACCGTAGACGTTGAAGAACTTGAGCCCCACCCACTGGGGCGGTGCCATCCCGCTCGCCGCCCGACGCACGATCGAACGATCGACGACGTGCTTGCTCCAGCCGTAGGCGTTCAGGGGCCGGAGGCGAGAGAGTGCCTCGGGCGAGGGGTCATCCTCGAAGCCCTGGCTTCCGTCGCCATAGGTCGCGGCCGAGGAAGCATAGATGAAGGGGATCTGCCAGCCGGCGCAGAGGTCCCACAGATCCAGCGTGAACCGGATGTTCTGCTCCACGATGAGGTCGACGTCGCGCTCCGTCGTCGAGGAGATCGCGCCCATGTGGATCACGGCCTCGACCGCAGGTGCCTCCACATCGAGCCAGTCCGTGAACACCTCGGGCTCGATGATGTCGAGGAGGTCGTGGTGCACCAGGTTCTGCCACTTCTCGCCGGAGCGGAGGCGGTCGCAGACCACGACCTCCTTCCCCTCCGCCCCGGCGAGACGGGCAACCACGTTGGAGCCGATGAAGCCGGCCCCACCCGTGACGACGATCACGAGCCGCCGTTCGGATCCCTCGCGTCGCCAGAGGCGCGGTAGTAGTCCCCGAGAAGGTGCTCGGCGAAGTACTCCCGCAGCATGCGCTGGAAGTAGCTCGAATAGCCCCCGAATCCGTGGCGCATCCCGGGGAAGATCATCATGTCGAAGCGCTTGTCGTGGCGCATCAGCTCGCGCGCCAGCCGCATCGTGCCCGCGTGGTGCACGTTGTTGTCCATGTCTCCGTGCACGAGCAGAAGGTTGCCCACGAGGTTCTCGGCTACCTCATGGTTGGCCGGCACATGGATCTCGAACTCTTCGGTGCAGACTTCCTCGCTCTCACCGTTCCCGTTCGAGACGGTCTCGCAGACCTCGTTCACCGTGAGCCCGTGGTGCTGCTCGCTCCAGTTCTGGTTGTAGACGTTGTTGTCGTGGTTTCCGGCCGAGGAGACGGCGACCTTGAAGAACTCGTTGTAGGGAGGCACGAGGAGCGCCGCCGCACTCATGAACCCACCACCCGAGTGACCGTAGATGCCCACGCGGTTCACATCGATCCAGCTGTGGCGCTTCGCCAGCTCCTCGATCCCGCGCTTCTTGTCGGCGAGCCCGTAGTCGCGGAGGTCGAAGTAGCCGTAGCTGTGGTAGGCGGCCGAGCGGAGGGGGTTGCCCCCACGGTTCCCGATCTGGATCACGATGAAGCCGAGCTGGGCCAGCTCCTGCTGCACATTCGAGGCCGAGAAGGTCGTGCGTACCTGCTCCGTCTGGGGGCCGGGATAGACGTGGGCGATGATCGGGTAGCTCTTCTCCTCGTCGAAGTCGAAGGGCTTCCACATGTTCCCGTAGATGTCCGTGATCCCGTCGGCGGCCTTCACGACGAAGGTCTCGGGCATCTGCCAGCCAAACTCGTAGAGCTCGGAGAGGTCCATCTCCTCGAGCTCCATGATGATGTTCCCGTCCCAGTCCCGCATCACACTGCTGGGGGCGACGTCGACCGCCTGCCGGTTGTTCAGGAGGTAGCGCCCCGAGGGTGAGAGGCTCGAGCGGTGATCGGCCTCGCCGGAGTCCAGGAGGGTGATGGAGGTACCGTCGAGGCTCACACGGTAGTGGTGCCGGTAGTAGGGGTTCTCGCCTTGCTCGCGGCCGACCCCGTAGACCCAGATCAGCCCGTCTTCGGGCCGCTCTTCAATGATGCTGAGGGCGTTCCAGTTCCCGCGGGTGATCGGGTTCTTCAGCTCGCCGTCGTGGCTGTAGAGGTAGTAGTGCCCCCAGCCCGTGCGACGCGAGAACCAGATGAAGTCGCCGGTGTTGTCCTCCTCGAGGTAGCGGGCGTTCTGCCGCTGGAGGTGACCCTTGTTCACGGACTCGTGGATGAGCACCCGCACCTCGTCCGTCGCGGTGTCGAGCTCGATCAGCTCGAGGTCCCTCTGCGTTCGGGCCCGCCGGACGATCCGCAGCTTCTCGGAGGTCCCGTTCGTCCAGTGGATGTTGAAGTAGCGCTGGTCTCGCCAGCGGGCCAGGTCGGGCTCCCGCAGGGTCGCGCTCGCCCGGTCGAAGACGTGCAACTCCACCTGCGTCACCTCGTCCTCGCCCGGCATCGCGTAACGGTAGGACTCGAGCGTCGGGCGAGGCTCCGAGAGAGAGTTCACGAGGAAGAGTTCCTGGACCTCGCGCGAGTCGGAGCGCGTCACCACGAAGGCCTGCGAGTCATCGGCCCAGTTCACGCTCGGACGCACGCGCGTCGCGTTGTCGCCCTCGCGCTCACGCTGCTGGCGGTTCGGATTCCGGTTCCCGAAGCTGTACTGCGGCTCACCGTCGTCGGTGAGCTGAACCGGATCCTGGTCCTCGCCCTCCACGATCTCCACGAAGAAGAGGTTGTGCGATTCGGCGAAGACGTAGGCCGTGCTGTCGGGCGCCATGTTGCGCCAGTTTCGCTCCTCGGGCTCTTCTTCCTCCTCCTCTTCTTCTTCTACACGGGCCAGCTCGCCCGTGTCGATGTTGTAGCGGAACTCGTGGTTGTCCTCGTTCGTGTCCTGCGCCCGGAAGGTGAAGTGCACCCCGTCTTCTTCGAACTCGATGTTCGAGATCGGGAGACGATGCGACTCGAGGTAGTCGTTCAGCTCCCGCCCGAGGAGCTCCGCCATGTGGTCATGGTCGAAGAGGGGTTGCACCCGCTGGTTGCGCGGGATCACGAGCTTCCAGCTCGCTCCGTCCCGATCCTGCCACCGGTACCAGAGGGAATCGGACTCGTGGATCCAGTTCGAGCCCACGGCCGACGTGTGGGTGAACCGGCTCAGGTTGCTCGAGCTATAGCGCTCGAGCTGGTCCCAGTTCGCCTGGTTGACCACTGCCCGGTTTCCCTGCTGCCCCTCGATGGGCGCGGCCGGAAGTACGAAAAGTAGCGAAAGTGCCAGGACAAGGGCGGAGTACGCCCCTCGGCCGGGTAGAAGGGCCCGGGTCTTCATGGTTCTGCCTCGTTCGGTTTGGACTCGCGTCTCGGTGCACCTGGGCGCCCGGTGTTGGGCGCATGTCTTCGGGAGAAGAAAGGTGACAGGCCAGGCCGACCTACCGTGCGTGACGAACGACTCCGCAGAAGGAGCACGTACATGTTGATCTGCCCCCGAAGCGAGGCATAGTGGTCCATCGTTCCCTGTCGGTCAAGGGTCGGCGGACATGGTGCGGGTTCACTGCCGGAGCGGATGCCCCTGCGTGTACTCCGTCATCCGGAGAGAAAGGGACCCGATCACGGGAACCCGCGACTCGAGCCGGACGAGCCTGCGGTGCTCGTCATCCGTGAAGTAGACCTCCGCCTCACCCCCCTCACCGAAGACCCCCCCGGCCTGGATGATCGGACGCACCACGATCGTCTCGAAGGTCCCTGCAGGCACCTCGATCGTCTCGCGCCTCAGCACCCGCAGGATCACCGGGTTCCGATCGGCCCGGAAGTACTTCTCGATCTCGTACTCCTCCCCGACCTCGAGGTCCAGGGTGCGCACGTAGTAGAGAAAGGCAATCTCGTCGAGCGGCACATCCGTGATCAGCTCCCCCCCGTCATCCGCATCGGCCCGCTCCCAGCGTTCCTCGCCAGGAAAGATCTCGAAGTGGCGGTGGTTCCGGCGCCGGACCTGGTGGATGTCCTGGATGAAGCGACGGCTCGAGAGGGTCTCGATGTCGAACCAGCTCTGGTAGTGGTCGTTCACCCGCGCCAGGGGAATCCCCCCCGAGATCCTTAGCGACACGTGGTAGGACGACTCGCCGCGCACAGGCTCGACCCCTTTGAGCTCGAGCGACCCCTCGCCAACCCGCATGCGCCCGAGACGCACCTGGTACTCCATCCGCTCGCCCGGGCCGAAGGGAACGACCGCGACCGGATCCTCGACCGACCCCGCGAGGAGTCCCCGGTCGGCACCCCGCACCTGGGCATCGAGGGACTCCGCGCCCATCCCCGCTCCGAGGAGGACGGAGAGCGCGGAGGTCGTGATGATTCGGGCGAGCTGTTCCATGGAGAGACCTCCTGGACGTCGGGGAGCAGAGTCGATGGCCGGGGACGAAGTACCCCGCTACACTCAAGGTGCACGAACCGGGGCCAGGAAATGCGACACTTCGGCCCCCGCACCGACTTCTTCCTACGGGAAGTGCACCCCTGCGGTTCCCCCGTTCCTCCCCAAGGCCCCATGACCGACTCCACCCCCGTCTTCGCCGCAATCGAGGATCGCCGCTCCGTGAAGCGCTTCACGGAGCGCGCCGTGACCCCGGCCGACATCGAACGGCTCCTCGACCTCGCCGTTCTGGCCCCGAACCACCGGATGACCGAGCCCTGGCGCTTCGTCGTGCTCGGGCCGGAGGCCCGCCGGAGCCTCGGCGACATCAAGGCAAGGGCCCGGGGACGCTGGATCACGGACCCCGAGGCACTCGAGGCCGCCCGCCTGCGCATGATCGAGAGCCTCGGCGAGATCCCCTGCATCCTCGCCTTCGTCCAGCGCCTCGACGACGACCCCGCGGTCAGGGAGGAGGATTACGCCACCCTCTGGATGGCCGTCCAGAACGTCCTCGTCGGGGCCGTCGCCATGGGACTCGGCACCCACGTCAAGACCGGAGCCGTCCTGGAGGAGCCGGAACTGCGCACGCTCCTCGGGGTCGCGGAGGGCGAGCGCATTGTCGGGCTCGTCCACCTCGGGGAGCCCGCCGAGATCCCTCCCGCGAAGGCCCGCACTCCCGCCCGGGAGTTCACCCGCCACCTCCCCTGACCCGGGAGCCATCCAAGGGTCTCACCCCGCGACCGGAGTTCCCTCCATGGTGGGCACCAGCCTCGCAGCCGGCACGCTCGGCCTCCCCGGCCTCTTCGCCGCACGGGCATTCATGCCCATCTTCGCCGCCGCCCTCACGATGCGGTACGCACCGGAGGTGGGGTGGATCGCCGAGTTCGGGCTCCTCCAGCTCCTCGGCGGCGAGCCCGTCCCCTCCTGGTTCACCGCCGACCCCACCCTCGCCGTCCTGGGCACCCTCGCCCTCGCCGAGCTCCTGGCGCACAAGAGCAGCGACGCCCGGGAGCTCATCAACCTGGTCGACCAATGGGGGAAGCCCCTCGCGGCACTCCTCACCTACCTCGGGATCCTGGGCCTTGCGGACCAGGCGGCCCTCGATGCCCTCCTGGCCGGATCCGGGTCGGTCGTCCTGGCGGGCTCGGTCCTCGTCGCCGGCGGGACCCTCCTCGTCGGCTCGGCCCACAATGCCCTCCTCCGAAGCGTCATCGAGCTGGACGACAACGACGACACCGGGGCCGTGGGGCTCGTGAGCTGGGCGCAGGACCTCTGGTCGTTCGTGGGGATCGTCTTCCTGATCCTCTTCCCCGTGGCCATGCTCCTCGTCGTGCTCCTCGTCACGGGAGTGATCCTCGCGCTGCGGCGCTGGGCCCGGGCACTCGAGGAAGGCGCGAAGCTCGCCTGCCCCTCCTGCAGCGAGGAGATGTACCGGGCCGCGCTCGCCTGCCCGCGCTGCGCGGCCGCGAACCCCGAACCCGCCGAGCTCGGCTGGCTCGGGACCGCCACCAGCAAAGCCGCACGCGACCGGGACGAGCACCGGGTCCGGCTCCTCGCCGACCGTCGCTGCCGGCAGTGCGCCACCCGCCTCCCCAGCCGGACGACATCGCAGGCCTGCCCTGCCTGCGCGACGCAACCCTTCGACGACCTCTCTCAGGCGGAAGGCTACGACGCCGCCATCGCCCGGCGCCTTCCCCCGGTCCTCCTCGCCTCCGCCGCCCTCGGACTCGTTCCGGTCCTGGGGCTGATCCCGGGGATCATCGTGTACCGGATGACCCTCGTCGCCCCCTACCGGCGCTACATCCCGAGGGGCCGCGGCTTCCTGGTCAAGTTGGCGATGTGGTTCCTCTTCTTCTTCCTCATCCTGCTCCAGGTCCTGCCCGGCCTCGGGATCCTGACCGTCCCGGCCATGGCGCTCATCAGCTTCGCCGTCTACCGGCGGTCCTTCCGGAGGGAGGCGCGGGCGCTCCCGGCCCCGCCCTCAGGGTGAGCCGAGCCGCCGCACCGCGATCCCGTGGAAGTCGCTCGCCTCGTCCCCGGCCGCGGGCTCGAGGAGCCGGACCTTCTCGCGGGTGGCGATGTCGATCACCGCGACCCCGGGGGTCTCGCCGACCGCCACGTGCGCCATCGTCACCGGGTTCGGTCCGCGGAGGGTGACGAAGGCCCAGTCCCCCTCCGGCGACATCGCGATGATGTCGGGGGTCTTCCCGACGAAGGGGATCTCGTGAATCACCTCGAGGGACTCGGGGTCCACGATGACCGCATTGCTCGTGACCCGGTTCACGATCCAGAGCTCGCGCCCGTCGGGGGTGAACCAGGTGCCGTGCGCGTCGTGCCCGCGGGTCTCGCCCCTGTGCACGTGCTCGTGCGAGGC
This sequence comes from Gemmatimonadota bacterium, assembly GCA_007125125.1. Lineage (GTDB taxonomy): Bacteria > Gemmatimonadota > Gemmatimonadetes > Longimicrobiales > Gaopeijiaceae > SLDT01. Next base: position 16,220 of record SLDT01000197.1, read on the forward strand.
CACGTCGACGGCGTGGTAGACCCCGGTCTCGCTCCCCCCGCCGACGAGGATCATCCGCTCCTCCGAGGGGGTGAGGACCGTGCCGCAGTTCACATCCATCTCGCCGGGCGCATAGACCCGCACGAGGCGCCAGGTCTCGAGGTCGAGCACGACCGCGCCCCCCTCCTCGAGTTCGGGGCCGAGGGTCACGTACCCGTGGCGCCCGTCGGCGGTGAAGCCGAGGCAGATCGCCCCTCCCGTCTCGACGAACTCGTCCTGCCGCTCCCGGAATAGGGGATCCTCGGCGATCACGAGCTCGCGCCCCATCTCGAAGTGCTCCCCGTCGCCATGGATCAGGATCTCGACGAGCTTTCCGTCCCAGGGTTCGGCCGGGCTTCCGATCACGGAGACGAGGGCCGAGCGACCGTCGGGCGCGACCCCGGCATGGTGCGTCCGCGGCCCGGTCTCGAGGAGCGCCACGACCTCCCGGTCCTCGGCCCGCACGATTGCGACATTCCCGCTCGCCGGGTTCGCGATGAAGGCGAAGCGCTGGTCCGGGGTGAACTCGATCATGTGCGGGACCCGCGCCCCGTGCGCGCCGAGGTCGATCCGGTCGATCTCCTCGAGCTCCGCGTCGAAGATGTGCACGACGTGCGTGCCCTGGTCCATCGCCCAGAGCTCCCAGTCCGCGGCCGCGGCCGCGGGCGCCGCGGCCTCCGGCGAGGGCGCGGGCTCGGTGTCCGCGCCCTCGTCCTGGCCACACCCGGCCGCGAGGGCGAGGACGAGGGCGGGGACCACCCCGAGCCGAAGACGCAACCGTGCAGGCACCGCGGAGGGGCGAACGAAGCGGTCGTTCGAGACGAGAGCAGACATGGTGGCTCCTTGGGACTGGGTCGAGCTGGAACAGGGTCGAGGGATGGCCTCGGGTGTCTTCCTCCGGCGGCCGGGTTCGGCGATGGGGCGAGGGCCGGCCCGGGGTGCCTTCTTCCGGCTGGGGTTCGGTAACGGGACGGGGGTCAGCCCGGGGCGGCTTCCTCCGCCTGGAGTTCGGCGATGGGGCGGGCGCGCTCCTGTGCCTCGCGTGCGACGCGGCGGCCCTCGTCCTCATCGACACGATAGAGGATTGCGGCGCCTACCGCAAAGAAGAGGATGATCGAGAGGATGCCGAGGCGGCTCGACCCGGTGAGGGTGATGACGAGGGCCATGACGGAGGGGCCGAACATCCCGGCGAACTTGTCCATGACCCCGAAGAAGCCGAAGAGCTCGCCCGACTTGTAGGCGGGGATCATGCTGGCGAAGAGGGAGCGGGAGAGCGCCTGCGTGCCCCCCTGCACCGTGCCCACGAGGAAGGCGAGCATCCAGAAGTGGAGGGCGCTCGTCATGAAGTAGCCGAGCACGGAGATCCCGGTGTAGACGAGGAGTCCGAGGAAGATCGAGCGCTTCGTCCCGATGCGCCCGGCGAGCCAGCCGAAGGCGAAGCTGAAGGGGACCCCGACGAACTGGACCATCACGATCGCCCCGATCATGTGGCCGCGCTCAATCCCCAGTTCGGCCCCGTAGACGGTCGCCATCCGGATGATCGTGCCGATCCCGTCGCCATAGACGAGGTAGGCAATCAGAAAGAGGAAGGCATACCGGAAGGAGCGGAGCTCGCGGAAAGTGCCCCGGATCCGGGCGACCGCAAAGCGGAAGGTGCCCTTCTCGACGACCTCGCCCGGGGCGATCTCGGCCGGGGGCTCGGCCACCCGCAAGAAGATCGGGATCGAGAAGACGGCCCACCAGATCGCGACCGCGACGAAGGAGAGGCGCGCGGGGAGGGTGTCGTCCGGGAGCCCGAAGAGATGGGGCGCCTGGATCATGAGGAGGCAGAAGGCGAGGAGGAGCCCGGCCCCGAGGTAGCCCAGCCCGAAGGCGCCCGTGCTGACGCGGTCGACCTCGTCCGGCCGGGCCACGTGCGGGAGGAGCGCGTCATAGAAGACGATGCTCCCGTTCGCCCCGATGTTCACGAGGACGAAGAAGACGAGGCCGAGGAGCCAGTCGCCCTCCTGGATGAAGAAGAGGAGCCCGGTGCCGGCGATGCCGAGGGCGGCGAAGGCGGCCAGAAGCGGCTTCTTGATCGCGGCGCGGTCCGTGATCGCCCCGAGGAGGGGGGCGACCACGGCGACGAGAACGATGCCGATCGTCGTGGCGATCGCGAAGTTGCGGGTGGCGATCTCGTTCGGGAGCTCCCCGGCGGCAACGGTCTGGAAGTAGATCGGGAAGACCGTGGCGACGATGACCGCCCACATCCCCGTCGTCGCCCACTCGTACATGGCCCAGGCGCGCAGCTCGGGCCGGTGGAGCCCGAGGCGTTCGAGGATCGGCATCGAGGCCGGTGCGTCGAGCGGGTTCGCGGCGTCGCCCTCCGCGGGCGCCCTCACAGGCGGAACACCTCGCGTGCCCGTGCGTCGAAGCGCTCGGGCGGGACATGTGTGGTGAGGAGGCGCGCGAAGTGCGGGAGGCCGCTTCGGAGCACGCTCACCCGGACGCGCGGGGTCCCACCGGGGCCATCGATCACGACGAGCCGGATGCCCGGCCGGAAGCGCACTGCCTCGACCGAGTGCCAGGGGAGCTGGAGGCGCTCCCCGATCACGCTGCGGGCCACGATGCCGCGTGCGTCGGCCCCGATCCGGAAGCGCGCCTCGATGAAGAGGAGGAAGGCGAGCGGCAGGCTGACCGCCGCCACGCTCCCGATTACCTGCCCCGAGCTCTGCGGGTCGAAGAAGACGCTCTGGATGGCCATGCCGGGGATCATCACCCCGAAGAGGAGGATGAAGGCCCACACCTGCACCCCGTGGCGGAGGTGCACGGGCCCGCTCCCCGTCGCGCTCGACTGACGTCCCACTCGCTCTCTCCCCGGGTTTCGGCGCCGGGGCACCCCTGCCCTCCGGAGTGCCGGCTGGTGTCTGCGGACTTGCGGTCGACTCGCCCCGGAGAATAGCGTCCATGGATGAACCCGCAACCCCGCTCCCTCCCCGCCCTCACCGACGAGGCGCTCGCAGCGCTCGCGACCGACCACTTCGGCCTGCGCGTGCGGGGGGTGCGCCGCCTCCCCGGGGAACATGCGCTGAACCTGCGGCTCGAGGTCGAGGGCGACCCGTCCGAGGTGCTCCTGCGGATCGAGTCCATCGGGGGCGGGCGCACCCACCTCGAGGCGCAGTCCGCCGCCCTCGAGCACCTCGCGCGGACCGATCCCGGGGTCCGGGTCCCGCGGCTCCTGGCCGGCCCCGTCCCCCTCGGAGGAAGGCACCCCGCCCCCGAACTCGTCGTCCGGCTCCTCGAGTTCATCCCCGGGACTCCCCTCGCGGAGCTGCGCGGGGGGTGGGGCGCGCCCGGGGGGAGGATCGCCTTCGCACGCGAAGTCGGCGCCGCCCTCGGGCGTCTCGACCGCGCCCTCGCCTCCTTCGACCATCCGGGGGTCGAGCGCCCCGGCTTCGAGTGGGAGCTTCGCGCGGGGGTCGAGGTCGTGCGCGACCGGCTCGCCGCGGTCGCCGACCCCGGCCGGCGGGCGCTCCTCGAGGAGGTGGTCGCGGCCGCCGCCCCCCTCGGCCCCGGCCTCCGGACCGGCGTCATTCACGGCGACGCGAACGACCACAACCTCCTCGTGCGGGAGGGCGCCGAGGGGCCACGCCTCGCCGGGCTCATCGACTTCGGCGACCTCTCGCGCTCCTGGCTCGTCGCGGAGCCGGCGATCGCCGCGGCCTACCTCGCCCTCGACGCGCCCGACCCGGTGGGGGTCGTCGCCGGGGTGGTGGCGGGATACCAGGGTGCCTTCCTCCTGAACGAGGCGGAAGTCGCGGCCGTGCTCCCCCTCGTGCGGCTGCGCCTGGCGGTGAGTGTGGCGATCGCGGCGGCGCGGGCGCCCGGGGCGCGGGAGGCGAACCCCTACCTGGCGGTGAGCGAGGCCCCCGCCTGGCGGCTTCTCGAGGCGCTCGCGGGGGCGGGTGAGGAGGGGCGTGCCGCGGCCGCACGGCGCATCGCTGCAGTGGCCGATGCCCATGGGCCGGGGGCGCCCTCGCGGGAGGGGATCCTGGCCGAGCGCCGGCGGCGGCTCGGGCCCGGGCTCAGCCTCTCGTACCGCGAGCCACTCCACATCGTGGGGGGCTGGATGCAGTACCTCTGGGAGGCCGACGGGCGGCGCTATCTCGATGCGGTGAACAATGTCCCGCATGTCGGGCACCAGCACCCGAGGGTCGTCGAGGCGGTGCGGCGGCAGGCCGGGCTCCTGAACACGAACACCCGCTACCTCCACGGGGCGATCGTGGAGCTCGCCGAGCGGCTGGCCGCGACCCTTCCGGAGCCCCTGTCGGTGTGCTGGTTCGTGAACTCGGGGAGCGAGGCGAACGACCTCGCGCTTCGTCTGGCGCGCGCGCACACCGGCCGTCGCGGGGTCGTGGCCCTCGAGGGCGGCTACCACGGGCACACCTCGGCGCTCATCGAGGTGAGCCCCTACAAGTTCGATGGCCCCGGGGGTGCCGGGGCGCCCCGCCATGTGCGGGTGGCCCCCCTTCCCGATCCCTGGCGCGGGCGGCACCGGGGGCATGGCCCCGAGACCGGCGCACTCTACGCCAGCGAGGTGGAGCGCGCCGCCCGCCTCCTCGCCGAGGACGGGATCCCCCCGGCGGCTCTCATCTGCGAGCCGGTGCTCGGGTGCGGAGGGCAGATCGTGCCCCCGGAGGGGTTCCTCGCGGGGGCCTTCCGCGCGATCCGTGCCGCTGGCGGGGTGGCGATCGCGGACGAGGTCCAGATCGGGTTCGGGCGCCTCGGGACGCACTTCTGGGGCTTCGAGCAGCAGGGCGCCGTGCCCGACATCGTCACGATGGGCAAGCCGATGGGGAACGGGCACCCGATCGCCGCCGTCGTGACCACCCCGGAGATCGCCGCCTCCTTCGACACCGGGATGGAGTTCTTCAGCACCTTCGGGGGGAACCCCGTCTCCTGCGCCGCCGCCCTCGCCGTGCTCGACGTCATGCAGGAAGAAGGGCTCCAGGCGCATGCCCTGGACACGGGCGCCTTCCTCCTGGCACGGCTGGGCGAGCTGGCAGAGGGGCACGCGGCGATCGGCGAGGTGCGGGGGAGCGGTCTCTTTCTCGGGATCGAGCTCGTGCGCGATGCGGGGGCGCGGGGGGCCGGCCCGGACGCGCGGACCCCCGCCCCCGATCTCGCCAGCGAACTCGTCGACCGGATGCGGCGGGAGGGGATTCTTCTCAGCACCGACGGCCCCGACCGGAACGTGATCAAGATCAAGCCGCCCCTCGCCTTCGGACGGGCCGACGCCGAGCGGCTCGCCGATGGGCTCGAGCGGGGGCTCAGCGGGGAGGGTTGAGGGGGTGAGGCGTTTCGGCCGGGGGTGGGGGCGCCAGCGTGTCCGGAACCGGGATGGAGTCGGGGACGGCCGCGGTGTCGGGGTCCGCCACGGAGTCAG
>SLDT01000084.1 GCA_007125125.1 Gemmatimonadota bacterium
CTTCCTCCCGGGTTCGAGGTGACGATCGTCGGGGCGGGGATCGCGGGGCTGACGGCGGGATGGCGGCTCCGGCAGGCGGGGGTGCCGGTGCGGATCCTCGAGGCGCAGGACCGGATCGGGGGCCGCATGTACAGCCTTCGGGGGCACTTTGCCGACGACCAGGTGGCGGAGCTCGGGGGCGAGCTGATCGACACGGGGCACACCGCGATCCGGGGGCTGGCCGAGGAGCTGGGGCTCGAGCTCGTGGACCTGCTCACGGGCGAGGAGATGGACGACGAGCTCTGGCACTTCGGAGGGGAGCGGATCGGGCACGAGGCGCTCCTGCGGGCATGGGCCCCGGTGGCCGAGCGCGTGCAGGCCGATCTGGATTCGCTCGGCCCCCTCGGGGACTGGCCCTGGGTGACCTGGAACAACCCGGGGCGGGCCGAGGCCCTCGACCGCACGACCCTCGCGGAATGGCTGGCCTCGACCGAGATGGAGGGGTGGTTTCGGCGCCTTCTCGACGTGGGGTTCACGACGGAGTTCGGACTCGAGGCGCCCCTGCAGTCCGCGCTCAACCTCCACTTCATGATCGATCCGGAGCCCGACGACTTCCTGATCTACGGGGAGAGCGACGAGCGGTGGCACGTGCGGGGCGGAAACGACCGGATTCCCCATGCCCTGGCCGAGAACCTCTCCGATGCGATCGAGACCGGGGTCCGGCTGGAGGCGCTCCGGGAGCGTTCGGACGGGGGCTTCGAGCTCTCGGTGCGGAGCGGGGAGTCGAGCCGGACCCTGCGCGCCGACGTCGTCGTGCTCGCGATCCCCTTCACCCTCCTGCGCGAGGTCGACATCGAGATGGAGCTCCCCCCCGTCAAGCGGCGGGCGGTCGCGGAGCTCGGCTACGGCACGAACGCGAAGCTCATGATGGGGTTCCGCGAGCGGGTCTGGCGCACCCGACACGGCTCGGCCGGCACGGTCCTGAGCGATCTTCCCTTCCAGGTGACCTGGGAGACGAGCCGGGAGCAGGCGGGCGAGCACGGGATCCTGACGAACTTCACCGGGGGCGACCATGGCGCACGCCTGGGGGAAGGCACCCCCGCCGAGCAGGCACGCCGGGCCGTGGCCGAGCTCGAGCGGATCTTCCCCGGGATCGCCGAGGCGCACATGGCCGAGGAGGCGGTGCGCTTCCACTGGCCCACGCACGCCTGGACGCGCGGCAGCTATGCCTGCTACCTGCCCGGGCAGTGGACGGGGATCTGCGGGGCCGAGGGAGAGGCGGTCCGGGGGCTGCACTTCGCGGGGGAGCACACCTCCCTCGATGCCCAGGGATTCATGGAGGGCGGGTGCGAGTCGGGGGAGCGCGTCGCGCACGAGATCCTCGCCGCGACGGGCGCCCGCACGGGGCGCACCGGGCAGCGCACGACGGGGGCGCGGCCGGCGGCCTGAGCCGGAGTGCTCGCCGGGCTGTGTCAGCCCTCCGGCAGCCCGGCACGGAAGACGAACTGCACTCCCCGCCAGGGGAGCTCGAAGTCGCGCTGGTCGATCCGCGTGAACCCTGCTCGCTCGACCTGTCGCGCGAGAACCTCGGGCGAGGACCACGCCAGTGCCTCGTAGGGCCCTGCCGATGCGCCGCCCTCCTCGGCGGCGTTCGCCTCGACAAGGAGGAGGCCATCGGGGCGGAGGACTCGGCGGGCCTCGGCCAGGATTCGCGAGAGGTCGAAGGCGTGGTCAAGGGAGTTCGTGAAGACCACATCGATCGACTGATTGGCGAACTGCAGCTCGTGAAAGTCGCCGGTCACGACGTATCGATTCGACGGGCCCGGGTTCAGATCGATTCCGACCGCGAAGGCACCGCACTCGATGAAGCACCGCACCTCGGTGCCCTGCCTGGCGCCGAGGCAGAGCACCCGCGCACCGGCGAAGTCATGCTCCATCGCGCGCAAACGGCTGGAGAGCGCCTCGTGGAACGCCCTGTCGTGCGCGATGACCCGGGCCGAACGCTGGGCGCTGAACTTCGTCCGCTGATGCGCCGTGTAGCTCTCGTAGTCCGGGTAGATGCGCCGCTTCACCTCCCCCGAATCGACCCAGCGGTCACCGATCCGGGCACGCAGGAGCACCTTCCGGAGCTGGTGGTAGAGCCGGCGCAGGTCCCAGCGGATCCGGTCACCGAGCCGCATCGGCGCCTCCCTGCCGCTCGAAGCTCCCGCACCACCAGCCGTCCTTCGTTCGGAGCGCCAGCGGGAAGAAGCCTGCGTCCCCAGCCGCAGCGATCGGGGCCTCGGCCTCGTGCCGGGGGACCCCGGAGAGGATGAGTGTGCCCCCGGGCGCGACCGCGCCGGCCGCGAAGTCCAGGACTTCGAGGAGCACCGGGCGCTCCACGTTCGCGACGACCGTGTCGAAGTGGGCCTCCCCGACGAGCTCGGTGGGCCGGGTGGCGCCGGTCACCCGCACCCGGCGCAGCTCGACCCTCTCCGACACCCCGTTCAGGGTCGCGTTCGCCCGTGCCTCGCCGCAGGCATGCGGGTCGGTCTCGAGTCCGAGGACCCGCCCGGCACCGAGGAGCGCGCCCGCGATCGAGAGGATTCCAGAGCCCGACCCCACGTCGAGAAGCGAAGAGCCGGGGGCCACAACCTGCTCGAGCGCCTCGAGGCACAGGCGTGTCGTCGGGTGCTCGGCCGTCCCGAAGGCGGTGCCGACCCGGAGCCGGAGGAGGAGTCGCCCCGAGGCTGGCGCGGCCTGAGCGTCGCTTCTTCCCGGCTCGGATCCCTCGGGCGCCACGAGGAGGCGTGTGCCGACGGGGAGGGGCCGGAGCTCGGAGGCCCGGCGCCCCGCCCAGTCCTCGGCCCCGATCTGGCCGAGGCGGAGCTCGGGGTCGCGGAGGGAGGTGGCCGCCCGCACGGCCGCACGCACCTGGGGGAGGAACCCCCCGGAGCGTGTCGCCCCCGGGGTGAAGAGCGCCACGTACCCTCCTTCCGGGCTTGGCTCGACCACACGCGCGCCAACCCGGCGGAGGGCCTCGACGAGATAGACCTCCTGGCCCCGTGGCGGGGCGTCGACCGAGAGGGTGACCCAGCCCTCGTACGGGTTCACGGCCGCCTGAGGGGGGCGACGAGCACGAGGAGGGCTGCCGTTGGCCCGAGCCACCGCGCGTCGCCCCTCATGGCTCGAGGATCCGGTGCGCGCGGAGCGAAAAGGTGATCGGCGCCGCGCCGCGCTCGTCCGCGATCCGCACCGAGCCGTCGTCGAGGAGCGCCACGCGCGCCGTCGTCCGCATCTCGACGACTTCGGCCAGGGCTTCGGCCGAAGGGGGCTCGGGGAGCGCAGCCACGCCGGGCTGATACTGGACCCGCCCCAGCGGATTCAACCCGGAGGGGAGTTCGGGCTCCGATTCCGCGAGGGCGATCTGGAATCCTCGCGGAAGGAGCGCCGCACTCCAGGCACGCAGCTCGCCGGGAGCGGGCTCGATCTCACGGTCGGTGCGGAGCCAGAGGGAATTTCTCAAGGGGCTCCACGCCGGCTGCCCGGTCGGGTCCTCGACGACGAGCTCATCGGGTCCGCATCCCGGTGCGGCCATCACCCGGTATCCGCGGGCCGCCGGGGGAGCCTCCTCCCAGGGGGCGGCCGCATACGTGTCGTAGTCGACGGGCAGCTCCTGCGAGGAGAACGCGCCCGGAAGGGGCGACTCGAAGAGAGAGAAACAGAACTCTCCCTCGAGCTCCCCGAGCTGGAGCGTCCCCCGGTAGAGCCCTCCGACCGGTGGGCCCCTGAGGGGCGCCAGGCGCCCCTGCCGGGTCGCACGGGCCCGCACCACCTGCTCGTAGGCGGGAGGCAGCATCCAGCGGTCGGGGTGCGCTTCGGCCCACTCGAGAACGATCGCCTCGGTCTCCGGGTCGAGCGGCTCGTTCCACCGCATCCCGGCATCTCCCGAAAAGGGGAGTCCCGAGACGAGCGCCCAGAGTTCGGCGCCCGTCAGGGCAACCTCGTGCACGTCCCGGGGGGGGGCGCCCGTCCTTGCCGCCTGACGTTCGAGACCCTGCATGCGCACTCCCGGCATCGGGGTCTGAAGGGTCTGGAAAACCTGAACGAGGGGCATTCCGTCGATCCAGTAATCGGGGTCGGTCAGGACTCCCGCGATCACATTCCCGAGGCCCGGCTCGGCAAATCCCTCTCCGGGATCCGCGATGAAGGGACGGCAGGCCGTGTCATAGGCCCACCAGACCACCGCCGCCCGGTCGTGTCCCTCGAGGAGCTCCCGGACCCGCGCCTCGTCCGCAGCCCGAGCCCCGTGAAGCTCGACGACCTGCCCGAGGACCGCCACGGAATCGGCGTCGAACCTCGGGGCCGGCCTCACCGCGAGCGCCGCCACCGCCGAGGGGGCCGCAACCGAGGCCTCGGTCGCTGTGGCGAAGATGTACTGCCGGGACTCCATCAGGTGCGGGCCGTAGGTCATCATCATCGAACACCGCTCGGCCCCGGTCCCGGCGAGCGAGAGCCCGCCCCACGCGAGGAGCGTCCCTGCGAGGACCCCGAAGAACCGCCGTTCCCTCATCGCTCCGCCTCCCTTGCGATCCGTGCTTGCCGGAGGCGGACACCGCGGCCGCTCCGGACCACCCTGGCTTCCGGCAGTAACCGCAGTATACGGGCTGCGAGCGCGCCACGCCACTCCCGGCTTCGTCCGGCCCCCGAGGTCAATCGCCCGGGCGACGGAGGGGCGTGTGAGGTCAGAAGTGGTAGTGGATCCCGACCCCGAAGTTCACGTAGCTCGCGGTGAACCCGCCCCCCGCATCGTGCTGGATGAAGCCGATGTGCGGGACCAGGTGAAGTCGGGGCGCGATCGGCATGTCGATGCCCCCGCCCAGCTCGAACCCGATGTTCCGCGGGCCCGAACCGTCATCGTCGGCGAGCTGGTGCGCGACGATCCCGCCGCGCCCCCAGGCATAGGCATCGCCCGGCGCGTGGAAGACGTACTTGAGTCCCGCCCCGAGCCCCGTGCTCCGGGGGCTGTTCCCGAGGTCGCAGTCCGAGTCACAGGAGAAGGCGTGCCGGTTGAAGCCGGCGTACGCCGTCAGGTTGCGCTGGAAGGTGTACATGAGTTCGGCACCGATCCCGAGCCCCGTGTCCGCCCCGGCGTTCGAGAGGTCACCCGTGGGGTAGGTCACCCCGACCCGGCCCTCCACGGAAATCATCTGTGCCTCGGCCTCCGGCGCGTGCAGGAGGGCAAACGCAGCCAGGACCAGTGCGATCATGTGAATCCGTGTGTGCATGAAACACTCCTTGAGTTCGTCTTCGTTGGCAGTCGGACCGTGCCTGCACTACCGCTACACGAAGCGTGCCGAACCCCGGAACCCCAGCTGGCAGACGGGGGTTCCGGCGCACGAGCCCTCGCCCGTGTCGGTGCAGCGCCGCCCGGCTCCGGCACGAAATTCCGGTCGGGACGCAGGCCTTGCCGGGCGGTCCGACACCCCGGGACTGCCATGTACCGGGCCCAGCCCGCCAGCGCACTCCGATTGCGGGCGACATCTCCGCGAGGTCGCGGGTGGGGTGGATTCCCGCTCCCCGAAGCGCGATTGTAGACGGCACCACCTTTTCAACCTGCGAGAGGGGCCATGGCAATCCGGATCTTCGTGACGGGGGGGACCTTCGACAAGGAGTACGACGAGATCCGGGGCCGGCTCGACTTCGGGGACACGCACCTTCCCGAGATGCTTCGCCGGGGGCGCTGCGGCCTCGAGTTCGAGATCCGCACCCTCATGATGGTCGACTCCCTCGAGATGAGCGAGGAGGACCGACGCACGATCGCCCGCAACTGCATGAGCGTGCCGGAACGCCAGATCGTGATCACCCACGGCACGGACACGATGGTCGACACCGCCGCGGTCCTCGCCCGCGAGGTCACCGACCGGACGATCGTCCTCACCGGGGCGATGGTCCCGTATGCCTTCGGAAGCTCGGACGGGCTCTTCAACCTGGGGAGTGCGCTCTCCTTCGTGCAGATCCTCCCGCCGGGGGTCTACGTGGCGATGAACGGACGAATATTCGAATGGAACAACGTAACGAAGAATCGTACGACGGGCCGCTTCGAGACCCTCACGACTCCGAGCTGACGGGGGCAGAGGGGTCACCCCCGGCGCCCGAGGCCGCACCCCCGGGTCCCGGCTCCGATCTCCCGCACTCCGACCCCGAGCTGACGGGGACGGCGGCCGAGCCGCGCCCCCTCGACCCCCGGGTGCGCACCTACTGGTGGGTGAGCGGGGCGATCCGGACCGTCCTCCTCGGGGCGACCCTCCTCATCGTGGACCTTGGGCTCTTCGTGCCCCGGCTCCTGCCCTCCGGATGGCCACGCGGCCTCGTGGCCGGCTCGGGCATCACGGTCCTCGCCCTCTGGGCTGCCCTCGCGCCCCCGATCGCCTACCGGCGCTGGCGCTTCGCCCTGCGCGAGCGCGATCTCTGGATCCGGCGCGGCATCCTCTTCCGATCGATCAGCGTCATCCCCTTCCGGCGCCTCCAGTTCGTCGACACCCAGCAGGGTCCCCTCGCGCGCATCTTCGACCTCTCCGAGCTCGTCGTTCACACGGCTGCCCCGGGCACCGCGGGGCGTGTGCCCGGACTCGACGCCGCCGAGGCGGAGCTCCTGCGCGAGCGCCTCGCCCACCTCGAGCCCGACGATGACGAGCCCACCTGACGACGCCGCGCCCGAGCGGGCGCGCTCGCCCTTCGAGGGGGACCCCACCCGGCTCGACCCCCTGGCTCTCGTCATCTGGACCTGGCGAGGCGCCTTTTCCCTCCTGGTCCTGATCGTCGTCACCGGGTGGATGCCCCAGGTCGGTGCCGCGCTCCTCGGGCTCACCCTCGTCGGCATCATCCTGCGCTGGATGCGCTTCCGGTGGCACCTCGAGCCCGACGCCGTGGTCATCAACGAGGGGATCCTGATCCGGAAGCGGCGGGTCATCCGTCGGGACCGCATCCAGACCGTCGACCTCGAGCGCACCCTGCTCCACCGGATCCTCGGGGTCACCGAGGTCCGCATCGAGGCGATCGGCGCGCAGGGTACCGAGGGGAGCCTCGTCGCCGTCGACCCCTCGACGGCCGACGCACTGCGCCGCACCCTCCTGAGCCGGAGCACCGCCCGCACACCGGTCCAGCCCACGGTGCCCGCCGAGTCCGCCGGCCCCGCCGGGTCCTCCGAGCTCGCCGATCCTTCCCGTCCCCACGGTCGGCCCGACGGGGAGCCCCTGGCCCTTGCCCCGCCCCCCGCCCTCGGCCCGCACCCGACGCTCGTCCTCGCCCCCAATCCCGGCCCCGCCGTCGCCATCGAGGCCGCGCCGGACCCGATGACCGAGCTCGCCCACGCCCCTCCGGAGCGCCTCGTCCTCGCCGGCCTCACCGGGGGCCGGGTCGGGATCGCCGCCGCCCTCGCCGGCTTCTTCTTCCAGGTCGTGCCCGACGAGCTCTGGATCGGGCGGCTCGGCACCCTCATCGAGCAGGCCCCGGACCCCACCACCTGGGTCGGGATGCGCGTCCTCGTCGTGATGGTCGTCTTCGCCCTTCTGGCAGGCTTCTTCCTCTCCGTCGTCGCCACCGTCTTCGCCTACTGGGACTTCACCCTTTCGGCCGACGACGAGATGCTCGCCGTTCGCCGCGGCCTCCTCACCGAGCACCGCGACACCGTTCCCTTCCGACGCATCCAGGCCGTCCGCATCGAGGAGAACCTGGTCCGCAGGCTCCTCGGACTCGCCTCGCTGCGTGCCGTCGTGGCCGGCCGGGCCGGCACCGGACGGGACGAGGGCACCGACTACCTGCTTCCCATCGGACGGCGCGCCGAGGTCCACCGCCTCGCGCGGGCCGTCATCGGTCTCCCGGAGGAAGGCACCCCGGAACAGGGCCCCCCCCACCTGCACCCCATGCCCCCGCGCGCCCGCCGCCGCCGCTGGACGCGGGCGCTCCTCGCCACCGGGGCGATCACCGCCGCGACCTGGTTCCTCCTCGCCCCCGAGATGGCCCTCGACCCCCGCACGACGACGCTCGTCTTCGGCGGGGTCGTGCTCGTCCTCGCCGGTCTCCTCGCGGAGGGTGCCTGGCGCGGCCTCGGCTGGGACGACCTCGGCACGCACGCGATCGTGCGCGAGGGGGTCGTGAACCGGGTCACCACCCTCGTGCCGGTGAACCGCCTCCAGGTCCTCGAGACCTCCCAGAACCCGTTTCAGCGCATCGCCGGCCTTGCCACCCTCCACCTCCGCGTCGCGCGCCCCCTCATGGGCACGAGTCCCCGTGCCCTCGACCTCTCCCTCGAGGGGGCCGAGGACTGGCGCGAAGAGCTCGCCACCCGCGTCGCCTCGGGCGGCCGATGAGCGACCATCCGCTCGTCATCGTCGGAGGGGGTGCCGCCGGCCTCATGGCCGCGATCGCCGCGGGCGAGGCCGGCGCCGGCGACGGGGTGCTCCTCCTCGAGCGAAGCCGAGACGGGGGCCGCAAGATCCTGATCAGCGGAGGAGGCCGCTGCAACGTGCTCCCCTCCGAGCTCGACCCCCGTCGCTACGTCACCGCCTCGTCCCCGAACGTGATGCGGCGGCTCCTGCGCTCCTGGCCCCTCGCCGAGCAGCGACGCTGGTTCGAGGAGACCCTCGGGATCCCCCTGCGCCTCGAGCCCGAGACCGGCAAGCTCTTCCCCGTCTCGAACCGGGCCCGCGACGTGCGCGACGCCCTCGTCGACCGCGCACGCGCCCTCGGTGCCGAGCTCCGCTTCGAGTCCTCGCTCGAGCGCCTCGAGCCTCTCGAGCCCGCAGCGGGACGAAGGCATGGCTGGCGCCTCGGCCTCGCCGACGGCACCCACCTCCGCGCCCGGGCCGTGGTCCTCGCCACCGGGGGGCTGTCCGTCCCCGCGACCGGGAGTGACGGGACCGGCCTGCGCCTCCTCGAGCTGCTCGGCCACCGGGTGAACCCCCTCTACCCCGCCCTCGCTCCCCTCACCGCCGACCCCCCCGTGCATGCCGAGCTCGCCGGGGTCTCCCTCGAGGTCACCCTCCACGGCCGGCACGACGGGGAGCGGCGCGAGGAGCGGGGCGGGTTCCTCTTCACGCATCGTGGCTACTCCGGCCCGGCCGTCATGAACCTCTCGCACCTCGTCGCGCTGGCCCGGGCCTCGGGGCACGCGCCGGGAGAGGGGGCCGAGCTCGAGGTCCGCTGGACGCACGAGAGCCGCGAGGTGTGGGATGCCCGGCTGCGGGCGCTGGAGAGCGGCCCGGTGGGATCGGAGCTCCGTCGGTGCCTTCCTCAGAGACTGGCCGACCGGCTCATGGCCGAGGCGGGGGTCGACCCGCAGACCCCCGCGAGCCGGCTGACCCGGGAGGGACGCGCGGCGCTCGCGCGCGCCCTTGGCGCCTGGACCCTTCCCTGGGCCGGCGACGAGGGGTACCGGAAGGCGGAGGTCACGGGGGGCGGGGTCGATCTCGCGGAGGTCGATCCGCGCACCCTCGAGAGCCGGCGCCGGGCGGGACTCTTTCTCTGCGGGGAGCTCCTCGACGCCTTCGGCCCGATCGGGGGATACAACTTCGCGTGGGCGTGGGCGACCGGCCGGATGGCCGGACGCGCCGCGGCGGCGGCCGGCGCGAGGGCCGACTTGCGGGAGTAACCGGTCAGGTCGTATTGTGGGGGAAACGGACCCATCCCACCCACGAGGAGCGCGCCCGACCTTGAAAGCCGGCCTTTTCCTCCTTCTCCTTGCCGCGGGGCTCGGGCTGCTCCTCGGGCTCGGCGGGTTCACCTTCCAGCGGGCAGAGGGGCTCTCCTACCTGAGCGACGACCCGGCCTCCTGCATGAACTGCCATGTGATGCGGGACCAGTACGAGACCTGGAACCACTCGAGCCACCGGAACTGGGCGACCTGCAACGACTGCCACACGCCGAAGAACTTCGTGGGCAAGTGGGCGACGAAGGCGATCAATGGCTGGAACCACTCGGTGAAGTTCACGACGATGAACTTCGAGGAGCCGATCCGGATCAACGAGATGAACAAGCGCATCGCGGTGAATCGATGCCTTGACTGCCATGGAGCGATCACGGCGCAGATGAACCTGCACTCGACCGATCCGGACGAGGTGCGCTGCCTCGACTGCCATGGGAACCCCGGACACCAGACCCAGCGATGAAGTGCCGAACGGACTCCGAACGAGGTGAGCGATGACGACGAAGGGTGAGGAGATGCGGATCGAGGGATGGAAGGTGGCCGGAGCCTTCGTGCTCTTCCTCCTCGTCGGGGTCGGGGTCGGGGTGCTCCTCATGAGCATCACCGAGCGCCAGATGCAGGGAGAGGCCTTCCCCTTGAGGATCGCGGAGGTGCCCGAGGACGGCGTCGACCCGGAGCTCTGGCGCGCGAACTTTCCGCGGCACTATGACTCCTTCATGCGCACGCGAGAAGACTACGGCCGGACGCCCTATGCCGGGAGCCGGGGGGACTACGACAAGCTCGAGGCGAACCCCTTCCGCCGGCTCGCATGGGCCGGGATGGCCTTCGAGCTCGAGTACAACGGGATCCGCGGTCACTACTACTCCCAGATCGATCAGGCCCAGAGCCGACGCACGCAGGAGCGCTCCCAGCCGGGGACCTGTCTCAACTGCCACGCCGCCGAGGCCCCGAACCTGATCCGCGAGATGGGCTGGGAGGAGATGAGCCGGACTCCCTACGACTCGCTTCGCGACAAGGTCCACTTCGGTTCGAGCTGCGCGGACTGCCACTCCCCGAACACGATGGAGCTCCGGATCAGCCGGGACGCCTTCACGAATGCGATGGAGCGTCGCGGGGTCGACGTGAGCCAGGCCACCCGGCAGGAGATGCGGAGCTACGTCTGCGCGCAGTGCCATGTCGAGTACTACTTCCGGGGCGACGACAACATTCTGACCTTCCCCTGGGACCACGGCTTCCAGGTCGAGGACATCGAGCGTCACTTCGACGAGTACGGCTTTGCCGACTGGACGCACCGGGAGACGGGTGCGCCGATGATCAAGATCCAGCATCCGGAGTGGGAGCTCTACACGACGAGCACGCACTACGCGGCCGGGGTGGCGTGCGCCGACTGCCACATGCCCTACACGCGCGAGGGCGGCGTGAAGGTGAGCGACCACTGGATTCGGAGTCCCCTCACGAACCTGAACAACGCCTGTCAGACCTGCCACTCGATGTCGGAGTCCGAGCTCGAGCGGCGGGTGCTGACGGCCCAGACGCGCACGGCCGAGCTCGTGGCCGTCGCGGAGGCCGCGATCACGGACCTCATCGATGCGATCGTCGATGCGCAGGACGCAGGGGTCTCCGATGCGGCGCTCGAAGAGGCGCGCCTCTACCATCGCCGCTCTCAGCTCCGCTGGGACTTTATCGATGCGGAGAACTCGACCGGGTTCCACTCACCCCAGGAGTCGGCCCGGATCCTCGCGCACTCCGCCGACCTCGCCCGGCGCGGCGTCGTGAGCGCACGCATGGCGCTTGCCGACCACCGCGCCGCCGCCGCAGCCGGCGCCTCCCCGGAGTAGGCTCCCCGCCCCGAGGGGCGGGCGCCCCCGGTCGGACAGGCGCGGTGACGCGCGGTTTGACGGGTTGCCATATCGCCTGTATGGTTGTCCATATGAAGACGACGCTGAACATCGATGACCAGGTGATGCAGAGGCTTCGGGAAGAGGCGGCACGTCAGGGGAGGACCATGTCCGAACTCGTCGAGGCCGCCCTGCGCCGGCTCCTGGACGAAGGCGAGGCGAGGGAAGCATCCCTGCCGGAGCTGCCCCGCTGGGACAGCGGAGGGGCCCGTGTGGATGTGGCCGACCGGGACGAGCTCTACCGTGTCATGGAAGGCCGGTAAGTGTTCCTGGCCGACACGAACGTTCTTCTCTACGCAGCCGACGAGGCATCTGAATTCCATCCTGCGTGCCGTGAGCTCCTCGAGGTGTGGCGCAGGCAGGTGACCCCGTGGTTTCTGACCTGGGGGATCTGTTACGAGTTCCTGCGCGTTGCGACGCACCCCCGCGTCTTCCGGAGACCCTGGACTGCTCGGGAAGCCTGGCTGTTTCTCGACGCCCTTCTCGCGGCGCCGCCCCTCACGGTGCTCGCACCGACCCGTCGCCATCCGGAGGTACTCGGGCAGACCCTCCGCGAGCATCCCGACGCGCGTGGAAATCTCATGCATGACCTGCACACGGTCGTCCTGATGCGCGAGCATGGAATCAGCCGAATCGTCACACGGGACAACGACTTCCGCCAGTTTCCATTCCTTACGGTCGTGGATCCGCTCCGGAGTGGAGGCGCAGGCGGAGGCCGCCGACGGGGAGGCTGAGGCGCTCCTCGAGCGGGATCCCGAGGTGACGGGGGAGAGCGGGGTCGGCCGAGAAGAGGGCGATGCGCCATCCCTCCCACGGACCCCGCAGGGCGCGTCCGAGTGCCCGGTACAGGCCGCGCAGGGAGCGACGATCGCCGAGGCGCCCGCCGAAGGGCGGGTTCGTCACGATCCACCCGGGCAGGGAGGGTAGGGGCGCGGCGGTGAAGGGTGCCACCTCGAAGCGCACGAGGGCCTCGACCCCGGCATCGGTGGCATTGGCCCGGGCGGCCTCGATGACCTCCGCGTCCCGGTCGCTCCCGACGATCGGCGGCGGGTCATCGCCGACCGCCCCGGCGCGGTCCCGGGCCGCCTCCACGAACCCCTGCCATTCGGCTGCGGGGAAGCCGGGCCACCTTTCGAAGGCATAGGCGCGCGCCGCGAGCCCGGGGCGGGCCAGCCCGGGCGGGATCCCGGCGGCCAGGAGCGCCCCCTCGATCGGGATCGTGCCCGATCCGCAGAAGGGGTCGGCCAGGGGAGGAGGCGGGCCCTCGGAGCCCTTCCACCCGACGGTGAGGAGTGCAGCGGCCGCGAGTGTCTCGCGCAGGGGTGCCTCCCCGATCCGGGAGCGGTACCCGCGCCGGTGCAGGTGCTCCCCGGAGCTGTCGAGGCGAAGGGTGACCTCGTCGCGATGAATCCGCACGAGGAGTCGTGTTGCGCCCTCCGGGGCCTCGTCCGGTGGTCGGCCGAGCGCACGTCGTACCCGCTCCTCGACGGCGCGGCGGTGCGAGAGGCGGGAACGGGAGCAGCTCACGCGGAGGTCGAGGGGGCCCGCGGGGACGAAGGCTCCGGCCCCGCTCGCCCCGGCCTTCCGCTCGAGTTCGCCGAGCGCGCGTGCCCGGAAGCTCGCGATCTCGACGAGGACCCGACCCGCGGTGCGGAGGTGGAGGTTCGCGGCGAAGAGGTCGGTCCAGCCACCTTCCCACTCCGCGCCTCCGATGAGTGGCCGGGGCCGGATTCCGAGCGCCTCGAGCTCGGCCACGAGGAGGGGCTCGAGACCGGGGGCGGTCTGGGCGAGAATCCGGAAGGGCGGCGTGGCGGGCATCCCGGAATCTCGGGGGTGCGGGACGACGGGGGAATGGGCGCGGGCCACCTTGTCCGGGAGGGAGCGATCGCCGATTCTCCATGCATGAGGCAAGATCAGGGACCAGACGAGGACTTCGAGGAGTTCGAGACCCCCCCGCTCTCGGCCTGGCTCGAGCGGAGCCCGGGCCGGATCGCATTCGAGGCGATGCTCGGGGGTGCCGGGGGCGCGGCGCTCGCCGCTACCCTCCCGCAGGCGGAGGGACACCCCGCGATCTACATTCTCGTGGGCGCTGTCTCGGCGCCCGCGGCGCTCCTCCTCACCCCGGTTGCCGGGGCGATCGCGCTACGGGCGGTCCGTTACGGGTTGGGCCTTGCCGTCGTCGCGACCCTTCTCATCTCCTTCATTGCCGGCAGTGACGGCCTGACCCTCGAGGAGGTTCTGGCCCTGCTACTCTTCGTCTTCTGCATTGGCGCCGTAGGGCACGGGGTGATCGCGGCCACCCTCGACCGGGATCCGAACCAGGGCTCACCCGTGGACAGATGGCCTCCCGGACCGTAAGATTTCAGGTTGAGGGGCAAGATCGATCAACCCGAGCAGGATGGAAGACATGTACAAAAGAGGATTCCTCACATTGCTGGCCTTTTTCACCGCGGCGGCGATCACGGGCTGTGACACGGTGACGGACCTGAGTGAGGTGAGTGCCGAGGGGCGATGGGACAGCGCTGGCGCACTGCAGAGCGTGACGCTCTTCATCAACCCGGAGAGTGCCGACGGGAACTTCGACGGGACGTGGCGACTGGGCGATCGTTCGGCTGCGATCACGAGCGGACGAAACGAGAACGGCACGATCACCTTCACCCTCCAGAACTTCAACGGCGGTCCCGTCGAGTTCCAGGGTGAGTTCACGAACCAGTACCGTCTGGCGGGAGAACTCCAGGGAATGCAACTCGGAGGGGAGGCGGTGTTCCGACGGACCTCCTTCTGATTCCCCTGTCGGTGGGAGTCTTCCCGCTGGCACCGTGAACGGCCTCGGGGAGCCTCGCTCCCCGGGGCCGTGTTCGTGGCGGGCACTCCGGTGACGGTGCCCTTGCCCGAGTAGAAGCCCGACAAGGAGAGAGGCTTGATGGCGGAAGTCGCTTCACGGACACCTCTTCCCGGTGACCCGATGCAGCTCGACGATGTGGGTGAGGGGTCGCCGGTGCTCCTCGTCCACGGCTTCACGGGATCGGCGGAGGCTTGGGCCCCTGCGATTCGTTCCGGTCTGGCGCGGCGACACCGACTCCTGGCCGTGGACTTGCCGGGTCATGGACGCACAGGGGGTGAGGCGGACCCGAAGCGGTACGAGGTGGAACGCCTCGCTGCCGAGCTGGTCCGGGTCCTGGATGCGCGCGGGATCGACCAGGCGGATTGGGTGGGGTACTCGATGGGGGGCCGAATCGTCCTGGCGGCGGCCACGCTCTACCCTGATCGGGTGGCACGCATCGTCCTGGAAAGTGCCTCACCCGGTATCGCCTCGGAGCGGGCCAGGGAGCAGCGGCGCCGGCAGGACGAGACGCTGGCCAGACGCATCGAGACCCGTGGGGTCGAATGGTTCGTGGACTACTGGATGGGGCTCCCGCTCTTTGCCACGCAGACCCGCCTTTCGCCCTCTCTGCTCTCTGCCGAGAGAGCCCGGCGTCTTCAGAACCGGGCCGAGCTACTGGCCGCCGTGCTTCGGGGCGCCGGGACCGGGTCGCAACCGTCGTACTGGGAGGCTCTCGAAGCGATCGAGGCTCCGATGCTCATTCTCGTGGGCGCACTCGATTCGCGCTACGTCGAGATCGGCGCAAGGATGCAGGAGCGTCTGCCGCGCGCCTTCCTAAGGCAGGTGCCACGCGTGGGGCACACGGTGCACCTCGAGGACCCGGCCCGATGGCTCGAGGAGGTCGTTCCCTTTCTCCATCGGAGGCAAGGCAGCGACGGTGCCTTCGACGACGAGGGCGAGGCATGAGGCTCCTGGTCACAGGAGCTACCGGCTACATCGGCGGGCGCCTGGTTCCCCGCCTCCTCGAGGCGGGTCATGAAGTCCGTGTGCTCGTACGTGACCCGCGGCGGCTCGTGGGGATCCCCTGGAGCGAGCGGGTCGAGGTACGCACGGGCGACCTGACCGAACCGGAGACTCTGAGGGGCGTCTGTGCCGGGATGGACGCGGCCTACTACCTCGTGCACACGATGCACGGCGGCGAGGACTTCGCCGAGCGGGACCGGGAGGCGGCGCGGAACTTCGTGGCAGAGGGTCGCAGAAGCGGGCTGCCACTCGTGGTCTACCTCGGGGGAATCCTTCCGGACACCGAGGATCTGACTCGGTCGGAGCACCTGCGCAGCCGGGCCGAGGCGGGCCGGATCCTGCGGGAGGGGCTGCCCGGCACTGAACTGCGTGCCGGGCCGATCATCGGTTCCGGCTCGGCCTCCTTCGAGATGGTACGCTACCTGACCGAGCGGCTTCCGGCGATGGTCGCTCCTCGCTGGATCCTGAACGAGGTTCGGCCGATCGCAGTGCGGGACATCCTGGCCTACCTCGTTGCGGCGGCCGAGCGCCGTGAGGGGCTCGGGGTCGTCGATGTCGGGACGGACGAGCTGCCCACGTTTCGGGAGATGATGCTCGGGTATGCCGAGGTGCGGGGGTTGCGGCGCCTGATCGTTCCCGTGCCCGTGCTCACGCCGCGCTTTGCCGGCCTCTGGGTCGGCCTCGTGACACCGATCCCCAATGCGATCGCCCTGCCACTGGTCGAGGGGGTGATCCAGCCGGTGGTCGGCGACCTTGCCCGGGGGCGGGAGCTCTTTCCGGAGATTCAGCCGATCTCCTATCGGCGTGCCGTCGAACTCGCACTCCTCAGGGTCAGCACGGGTGCGGTCCCGACCAGGTGGAGCGGAGCGCTCGGCGATGCCAGTACCTCCGAATTCGAAGACCGTGAGGGGATGATGCGCGAGCTCAGAACCCGCAAGGTGGCTGTGTCACCCGAGGCTGCCTTCCGCGCGTTCACCTCGCTCGGTGGAGAGCGCGGCTGGCTCGTCTGGGGCTGGGCGTGGAGGCTGCGCGGGCTCATGGACCAGCTCGTCGGTGGCCCCGGACTCCGACGCGGACGGCGCCACCCGACGGAGCTGCGGGCCGGGGAGGCCGTCGACTTCTGGCGGGTCGAGGCAATCGAACCCGGACGACTCCTTCGCCTGCGGGCCGAGATGAAGGTGCCCGGACGGGCCTGGCTCGAGTGGGAGGCTGTGCCCGAGGACGGGCAGACCCGCCTCGTACAGCGAGCGCTCTTTGCCCCGGAGGGGCTTCCGGGCGTGCTCTACTGGTACTCGCTCTTTGTCGCGCACGCCTTCATCTTCTCACGCATGCTCGACGCGGTGGCACGTCTGGCCGAAGAGGAGGCACGGAGCGAGGGCAGCTTTGTCTCCGGCCGTTGACAGATTGCGCGGGAACGCGCACCATGACCGCTTGCCATGACAATCAGGGCTCGCGACCAGCGGGCCTGACCTGAACTTCAGGAGGAAGGATGCGACGGACGGCAGGGTACTTCACCATGCTCGCGCTGGCGGGCGTCTTCGTTGTCGGCTGTGATGCCGGCGAGGCCGACGGCAGACCGGGTTCCGCAGCCCCCGAGACCCCGGGAGCCGAGTTTGGAATCGTGATTCACGGCGGTGCCGGGACGATCACCCGCGACGGGATGACCGACGAGATGGAGGCCGCCTTCCATGCCAGCCTCGAGGCGGCGCTCGAGGTTGGCTACCGGATCCTCGAGGAGGGCGGTAGCGCGATGGATGCGGTGATCGCGGCCGTCGTCCTCATGGAAGACGACTCCCTCTTCAACGCGGGCCGCGGGGCGGTCTTCACGAGCGAGGGCACGAACGAGCTCGATGCGGCGGTCATGGATGGACGCGACCGCAACGCCGGCGCGGTGGCCGGGGTCAGGAACATCAAGAACCCGATCAATCTGGCCCGCCTCGTCATGGACGAATCGCCCCATGTGTTCATGATCGGGGAGGGGGCCGAGACCTTCGGCGCCCAGTTCGACATCGAGACGGTCGATCCTTCCTGGTTCTACACCGAGCGCAGGTGGGAAGCCATGCAGCGTGCGCAGGAAAGAGAGCAGGTTTCCTCGAACTGGCATCTCGAGGAGAACCGGATGATCGGCACGGTCGGTGCCGCGGCGCGCGACCGGAACGGTGACCTGGCTGCCGCGACCTCGACCGGCGGGATGACGAACAAGCGCTTCGGCCGGGTCGGTGACGTGCCGGTGATCGGGGCGGGCACCTACGCCTCGAATGCTTCGTGCGCGATCTCCGCGACGGGGCACGGCGAGTACTTCATCCGAAATGTCGTGGCGCGCGAGGTCTGTGCCCGTATGGAGCATCGCGGCGAGACGATCCAGGAGGCGGCCGACGCGGTGGTGCTTCGCCAGCTCGTCGACCATGGTGGTACCGGGGGCGTGGTCGGGATCGACCGGAACGGCCACGTCACGCTCACGATGAACACGCCGGGAATGTATCGTGGGCACTATCTTGCCGGCGGGCAGCCCTTCACGGCGATCTACGAGGACGAGGGGGACGGGCGCTGACCTGATCCGAAGGATCTGACGGCCCGGTCGCGGGGGGCTCCGATGCCCACTGCGGCCGGGCCGTTCGTCTGTTGGGGCCCGGTCGACCTTCGTGGACCGTGCCACCGATCACCGGGACCGGGCCACCGTCGCGGACCCCCTTCGTAGACCGGCCATGGATGAGGGGGGGCCCTGGACACTCGCACCACCGGGGCCGCCGGCCTCGAGGGCTGCGCCGCTCCTGCGCTCCCGGAAGCTCGGTCCTGTGCACCCCCTCAACGATGGCCCCCGACCTCCGATGTCCCCGCACCTGACCCCGCGGGGCTGAGGATACGAGGGACTTCTGTTTCCGCGGAAAGCAGGGCTGAGTGGCCTCTTGGCTATCTGTCCGTGCGCGACCACAAGTCTTCACCGAGCGCAGCGTTCGGCGTGGGTGAAGACTTGTAGTCCGTTTTTCGACCGCAACCCTTCACGACCGTTCTCGGCGAACGCGAGAGTGAAGACTTGTGGTGCGTATTCCGACACGAATCCTTCACTGAGCCCGAGAGCTGCAGCTCGGTGAAGACTTGTGGTCGCTCGGCCCGCACGTTGCACAAAAATTGTGCAATGATATCGCCCGATGCACAAAATTTGTGAAACCTGCCCGGCGAACGCCCGCCCCCCTCAGGGGTGATGCGGGTGGTGTGGGGGATGCACGTGCCCCCCGTGCGCCCCGCGCGTCGGCACCTCGGGGAGCCACCCCGTCGCCGGCCCGCCCTGCGCGTCGACTCCGTGCGCGAGCGCCATCGCGATCCACGCCTCGTCCGACACCGCCATCGCGCCCGGATCCCGGAAGAGGTCGGCCTGCCGGTAGATCTCGGCCCGCACGTCCCGGCGCGCGACCTCCTCCGAGACGAGCACATCCGAGATCACGTCGTGCATCATGTGCAGGTTGTCGAAGATCGCCGCGAACCTCGGGTACCGCTCCGTGAAGGTCGGCGCGATCGCCGGCGCCATCGGCATCTCCGTCGGCAGCGTCTCGGCCGGGTCCTCGAGCATCTGCCAGAAGCGCGCGAGCGTCGCCTGCATCGCCGCCTGCCGTGCATGCGGGTCATCGTAGACGAGAAGCGGCTCGTACACCGCCACCTGCAGCCAGTGGTAGGCCCAGATCAGCCCGTTGAAGCGCGGATACCGCTCCCGGAACGTCTTCGAGAAGAACTGCTCGTCCATGATCTCCATTCCCTTCGGCACCGCCGTGAAGGCCAGCGGGCTCGACTCGTAGTACGCCAGGAGATCGTCCATCGCCGCATCCCGCTCCTCCTCCGAGAGGCTCGGATCGGCCAGGATGTCGTAGCTCTGCCGGTGCAGGATGTGCGCCCACTCGAACATCTCCTTCGCAAGGGGCACGAGCCGCGCATACCGAGGCATGAACGAGGCCTCGGGCATCGGCATCCGCGGGGGGTTCGGCAGGATCTCCTCCACCAGGTGGCGATAGATCTCCTGCTCGAGCAGCTCGACCGGGGCCCCCGCGCGCGCCCAGAGCGTCTCGTAGAGCACCCCGTGCCCGTAGTCGAAGGCGTTGAAGAGCCGGTCGACCGCCGGGTACGCCTCGCTGAACGCCCAGTTGTGGTCGGCCGGCAGGTACATCGGGTGGTACACCCTCTCCTGCGCCTCGAGGGAAGAAGGCACCCCGGCCGGGAGCCCCCCGGCCAGAACGATCACCAGGGACAGGCAGCGTGCGAAGCCCTTCATCGTGCACCTCCGGGAATGAGCGAACGGATTGCGAACTCGTGCGTGACGCCGAGGTTCAGGAGCCAGCGTGGCGCGTGCTCGCCGCGCACGCTTCGCCCGACACCCCAGTCGAGCGCGAGCGTCCGGGTGAGCTGATGGCGCGCACCCGCCGCGAGGTGCACGCGGCGCTCCTCGGGCGAGGCCCCTTCCGGATCCGCTTCGAGCCCGGCAGCCGGCTCGGCGAGCCACACTTCCCCCAGGAGGAGGGTGTGCCGGAAGGGGAGCACCCAGTCGAGGGCGGCACCCGCCCACCAGTCCTCCGGGGCGCCGTCACCGGTGAGCCATCCTCCGTTCAGGTGCAGGCGCACCGGACCGACGAGGCTCCGCGTGGCGAGGAGCCGGGTCTCGACCCAGCCGTCGGCGTCCGTCCCGGTCGGAAGGTGGCCGGTGACGCGCACCCCCAGCGCCGGGAGCAGGGGCCCCTCGACCCAGAGGTTCGCGAGCGACGAGAGCTCGATCGTGCTCTCCGAGTTGCGCGCGCCGTCCGAGGCCCGCATCCACTCCGGCTCGATCCCGACCGAGACCTCCACGCCGGGGAGCAGGCCGTGCTTGAGCTCGAGCGAGGGCGCGTAGACGAGCGTGCCGTCGCGCCGTTCCGTGAGCTTGAGCGGGGCCGCCTTCAGCTCGAAGGCGAACCGCTTCGTTGCGTAGGCATCCTCGACGCGGAGCGGCCGGTCCTTGTCGAGGTTGTAGAAGTCCGTCTGTGCGTGGGCGGCCTCCGGCCCCCAGAAGGCGGCCGGGACCATCGCACCCACGAGGGCGAGAAGCCCCGCGCGCGAGGACACCATGCGCCGCCGCGCACCCTGCCGGACGCCGCAACCGGCGCCCTTTCCAGTTCCGTCAAACATCGTGCTGACTCCTGTTCGCGCCGATCCCTCCGGACCGGCATCGTTCGAATCGGAGGAAGGGAGGCCGGGCTCCGGCCCCCTTCCATGCATGCCATTCGGTTCCGGCGCACCCGAGGCCACAGTGGCGGTCGGGGCGTCCGGTGGAGTCAGCCCCTGGGAGGGCGGAAGATGCCCGAGAGGAGGGTCCCCGGGGGCGGGGCATCGGCCCGGGGAAGGGTGGCGGGGGTGCGCGCACCTTCGCCCGCACCCGCACGGGTCGGCGAAGGGGTCGAAAGGGCCAGGCATCCGGCCGTGCCCGCGGGGCAGAGGCACCCCGGGCAGCTCTCGTGGCCGGAGTGCTCGTCCCCGGCAGGGTCGCCCGCCGGGGAGTGTGCATGCTCCGGGGCGTGCGCCTGCTCGGGGGCATGCGCGTGCCCGGTGGCGGGCCCGTCGGCCGGGGCATGGTCGTGCCCGTGCGTGTGGCCGGGCGTGTGGCCGGGCGTGTGGCCCTGCGTGTGGCCCTGCGCCGGGTGTGGCGCATCCCCGGCCGCGTGGAGGTGGCCGGGGAGGCTTCCTCCCGCAAAGAGGAGGAGGAGGGCGAGGGCGCCGATCCGGCGCAGGGGGCGCGGGCCGAGCCTCATCGCAGGTACTTGAAGATCAGGTCGAGGAGCTCGCCGCGCATCGCCTCGGCGGCCTCTCCTCCCTCGCGCTCGGCCTCGGCCGCGCAGTGCTTGAGGTGGTTGCGCATGAGCTCGCGGCTGACCCCCATGAGCGACTCCCGGGCCGAGGCCACCTGGACGAGGATGTCCGGGCAGTAGCGGTCCTCCTCGATCATCCGGATGATGCCGCGGATCTGGCCCTCGATCCGGCGCAGGCGCACGATGTTGGCGCGGCGGATCTCGGGGTCGACCTCGGCCGCGTGCTCGGTGCAGTGGATGTCCTGGGCCATCGGGGTGGGGTCGGGGCTCGAAA
>SLDT01000267.1 GCA_007125125.1 Gemmatimonadota bacterium
CCCTCGGTTCGTGAAGATGCGCCCGAAGTGGTCGAGCTCGACCCCGTGCCCGATCTCGTGCAGGACGACCGAGGCGAGGTCGATCCCCGGCGCGGGGGCGTCGGCCCAGGGCACGGCCGCATTGTACCAGATCTCCTTGTAGGAGGAGTCGAGGCGACGGCTCCGGTCGAGGTCGGTCGGGCGCCCCCGCTCGTCGACGAAGACGAAGTGGAAGGTCACCCCGAGCACGGCAGCCGAGGCGCCCGGGCCGAGGACCGCGTCCAGGAGCTCGGCGCTCACGAACCCGACGGTCACGATGTCGGCGGCGGGGGCATCGGGGAGGGTGAGCCCGGGGTCGCCGAGCTCCTCCGGGGTGGCGATGAAGCTCGGGCTCACCCCCGCCGGCAGCTCGACGGAGCGGAGCCGGAGCGCACTGCAGGCCACGTCGCCGAAGAGGTCGAGGCTTCGCTCGGTGGCCGGCGCGAGATCGGCTCCTCCGATCGAGACGGCCAGGGGAGCGTGAAGCCCATGGCGGAGCTCGAGCCCTGCCCCGGACCGCCGGGGGTCATTCGGCACCCAGCGGGTGTCGAACCGGAGGGTGCGGTCGTTCGCGAAGACGGTCTGCGTGGTCCCCCCGTGGGCGGCCCCGAGCGCGGTGCTCCATTCGACCCGCTGGACCCGGTGCAGCGCCCCCCGGGCCTCGAGACGCTCGTTCAGCGCATCGATGGAGCGCGCGACGGCACCCTCATCGAGGGGGGGGGCGAGCGGGGTTGCAGTCGCGAGAGCGGCTGCCTCGGGGCCGACGGACGACACGGCCGTCCACGGAGCGTGCGCGCGGTCGTCGCACCCGGAGAGGGCCAGAAGAGCGATCGCGAGCACTGCGTAAGCGGGGCGTGTGAAGGGCATCGAAGGCGCGGCTCCAGGGTGGGGAGAGGTTCGAATGCGGTGTGAACGAACGGTCTTCTAATGGGCGTCCGGGTCGACGAGCGCAAGGGTCGAGAGCGGTGCAGCACGCGGGGGATGCGAGCCAAGCCTTGCACGGATCCCCTTCCGGCCCGACTTTGCCCTCCGATCGACAGCCTTCGGACAGACCAACCCCAAGACGAGGAAGAGACCGACGATGACGGAACCACACGGTCCGCAGACGCCGCAGGGAGGCGATGGGGAGCAGCCCCTCCCGCCTCCGACCGGCCCAAACCCGCCGGTCGGCTCGGCCACCGGCCCGGGCGCCGTGCCACCCGCCCGAAAGCAGGGTGCCTCGACGGGTACGAAGGTCCTGATCGGATGCGGTGTCTTCGCGCTCGTTGCCACCGTGCTTGTCGTAGTCACGGTCGCCGGTATCGCCTACTTCTTCGGGCAGGGAGTCCGGGAGTTCGCCGGCGGCGTCCAGGCTCAGGTCGAGGCAACGGAGCTGGCTCGTGAGCTCGAAGAGCGCCATCCCTTCACGCCACCCCAGTCGGGAGAGGTCACACCCGAGCAGGCCCAGCGCTTCTTCGTGGTCACGGACGACGCCTGGTCCCGGATCGGACCCTGGCTGCAGGAGCTCGATGCGCGGGGCGAGCGGCTCCGGGCCGAGGAGGACTTCCGCAGCATGGTCTCGGCGATGTCGGCGCTGCGAGGGCTCGGACAGGCACGGATCGACCTTATCGAGACCCTTGAGCGCCATGACACCTCGGTGGCCGAGTTTCTCTGGAGCGGGGTCAACCTCATGATCGCGTATGAATCGCTTGACCGCGACGACACGACCTTGCCGGAGGCGAACCGCGAGCTGGCACGCCGCTATCGGGCCGAGCTGGCGGTCCTGGCCGAGGATGATGTCTCGGAAGGGGGAAGGGGTGCAATCTTCGCCCTCGCCTGGCTCTTCGGCGCCCCGGACCAGATCGTGAATCAGATGCGCGATCTCGAGCGACTGCAGGAAGGTCGTGCGCCGCCAGGCCGTTGACGGCCGAATCCGCAGTCCGGGGTTCGGCCTGACACCGAACCTCGGTTATCTTCACCGAGTCCAGAAGGGGTCCGGGAGCGCCGGTCCCCACTTCACCCGAAAAGGGAAGACCGTTCGTGTCGGAAGCCACGCAGGGAGACAGAGTTCGCGTTCACTATACCGGTCGCCTCGATGACGGCACCGTCTTCGACAGCTCCGAGGGAAGGGATCCCCTTGTCTTCGAGCTTGGAGAGGGTCGAGTGATCCCCGGTTTCGAGGCTGCGGTCCTCGGCATGAGTGCCGGAGATCGGAAGTCGACCACGATTCCCTCCGACGAGGCGTACGGCCCACGGCGGGACGACCTCCTGCTCGCCGTCGAGCGGGACAGGCTTCCCGATGGACTCGATCCGGAGCCCGGCCAGGCGCTCCAGATGCAGACGGAGGAGGGGCAGGTGGTGCCGGTCCGCGTCGTCGAGGCAGATGACACCTCGGTCACGATCGACGCAAACCACCCCCTGGCGGGTCAGGACCTCACCTTCGAGATCGAGCTGGTCGGAATCGAGTAAATCGGGCGATGGGCCCGCACACGCATCCGGGCCTGCGGCCCGACGCAGACAACCTCAGGCGGGGGTGGAATCCATGGCGAAGAACCATTCCTTCGATGTTTCGACGGGGATCGACCTCCAGGAGGTCGACAACGCGGTGAACCAGGCGGTCAAGGAGGTCCAGACCCGCTACGACTTCAAGGGCACGGACTGCCGCCTCGACTTCGACCGGGAGGCAGGCACCGTTCGACTGGAGGCCGATGATGCCTACCGGCTGAAGGCGCTCTACGAAGTACTCGTGTCGAAGCTGGCCCGGCGCAACGTGCCGCTCAAGAACCTCGATCCCGGTCCGGTCGAGGAGGGCTCGCTCGGGCGAGCACGCCAGACGGTCGCGCTCCGACAGGCCATTCCCCAGGAGACGGCGAAGCGGATGGCGCGCGACATCAAGGCGCTGAAGCTCAAAAAGGTCCAGGTCCAGATCCAGGGCGACGAACTCAGGGTCACGAGCCCGGAGCGGGATGCTCTCCAGCAGGTGATCGGCTTTCTCAAGTCGAAGGACTACGAGATCGAGCTCAACTTCGGAAACTACCGCTGATCTGGAACACCCGAAGGAGGGAGCGCCCCGCGCGCGAACCCCTCACCCCTCGCGGGGTTGGAATCGCGCTCGGAGGGGGGGTGGTCGTCTGGTTCGCCTCGGCTCTCTTCTTCGGCGTGATCGTCGAGGCGGCGGTGCCGGACCGGGCGGCCGCCTGGCGTGACCAGGCGAGTGCCGCGCTCTTTCCCGTCTCCTTCCTGAGCACCTTCGTCCTCGTCTGGCAGGGATGGGAGCGGGCGCTCCTACGGATGGCCTGGGGCCTCGCGGGGGCCACGGCCCTCTGGTTCGTCGCCGCGGCATCGGGCGGCATCCTGCTCGAGCGAGCCGAACTCCCCCCGGAAACGCTTGTCGTCTGGCGCCGGACGCTCCATGCCCTCCTCGCCTTCGTCGCACTGGGAGGGGCGGTGTGGTTCTACCGGCTCAACCCACCTTCGAACGGGCGGCCTCCAGCGAGATCCGGACCTCCTCCGGCGAAATGACCGGCTCTCCCGGGGCCACGTGGTCGAGGCGCCCCGACTGCATCCATGCCTCGAGCTTCGTCACCTCCTCGAAGAGATGATCGAAGGAGTCGACGACGAAGAGGAGGGGCTGGTAGCGGTCGATCCGGAACCCCTGGTTGATCACCCACTCGAGCTGGAAGGGATATCGCTGCACCGCAGGGCTCTCGATCGCGTACTCGATCTCCCCGTACGAGCTGAGCAATCCGGAGCCGTAGACGCGCAGCTCGTCAGGGTTCTCACGATCGCGCATGAGTCCGAACTCGATCGTGAACCAGAAGAAGCGGGCCATCGCCCGCAGATTGCTCGCCACGCGCTCCTCGATCTCCTCGGGGTTGCCCTGGGCCACGAGGCGCTCCACCGCTCCGGCCGCCGCCTTCCCGAACCGGACGAGGGTGTCGGCGAAGGCGGGGTCCGTGTGCATCGGCACATGGCCCGCGATGTCATGGAAGATGTCTGGCTCGGGGAGGTAGTCCGGAGTGGCGACATCGCGAATCGTGATCGTGGTCGGGAACTCGCGTCGCCCGAGGCAGTCGAAGAAGAGGTAGGCCGGGACGTACCCGCTTACCGGCTTCGCCTCGAACCCCGTCAGGGGAGCGAGAAAGCGGTTCACATCGGAGAGGCGGGGCACTTCGTCGCCATTCAGGCCGAGCGATCCGAGGCCCTCGAGGAAGCGGTGGTTCGCATGCCGCTCCCAGCGTTCCTGCATCCGCGCGTAAAGATTGCGCCAGCTCTGGTGGTTTTCCTCGGAGTAGTCGTCCCAGGGCTGGTGAATGAAGAGCTCCCCCCTGCTCCGCGCCTCTTCGATGAAGGGTGCACGGGTCGTGGTGAGTCCGGACGGATGGCTGGTTCCTGACGTCATACTGGCGATCTCCCTTCGGATCCGACATTGTGGGTTGCGAGACCGCGAACCCCGAACTCCCCGGAGTGTGCCCCTTGCTCAGACCCCTTCTTCTTCGAGCTTCCGAGAGCGAGGCTCTCCGGTCCCGAGTTCCCCGGCTCCCGGGCGCGGGCCGTGCGGTGCGGCGCTTCATGCCGGGCGAGAGTCTCGAAGAAGCCCTCGACGCGGCCCGTTCGCTCCGGGAAGAAGCGCTTCCGGCCGTGCTCACCCACCTGGGCGAGAGCGTGACCGACGCATCGGCCGTCCGTGCGGTCGAGGAGGAGTACCTCCGCGCGCTCGAGGCCATCCGCGAGGGGGGACACGACGTCGAGCTCTCGGTCAAGCCCACCCAGTTCGGCTTCGACCTCGACCTCGATCTTTGTCGGCAGGCGGTCGGGCGGGTCCTCGAGCGGGCGCGCGGTGAGGGCCTCATGCTCTGGATCGACATGGAGGGGAGCGCGACCGTCGAGGACACCCTGGCCCTCTACCGGGCCCTCCGCGCGGAGGGCCCCGGGGTGGGAATCTGCCTCCAGGCCTACTTGCACCGGACCCCGGCAGACCTCGAGGAGCTCCTGGCCGTCGGTCCCGCCGTGCGACTCGTGAAGGGGGCCTACCGGGAGCCCCCGTCGGTCGCGCTGCAGAAGCCCGCGGAGGTCGACGCCGCCTACCTGCGGATCGGCCGTCGCCTCCTCGAGGCCGAAGCCGGCGACCCGAGGACCCGGGCGGTGTTCGGGACGCACGACCTCGAACTGATCGAGGCGCTCGCGGCCGTGGCCCGTGAGGTCGGCGACGACCGCGGGGCGCCCGAATGCCATCTCCTCTACGGAATCCGTGCCGCGGACCAGCGGGCGCTGGTGCGCGCAGGCCGCCGGGTGCGGGTCCTCATCAGCTACGGAGAGGCGTGGTACCCCTGGTACATGCGACGCCTCGCGGAGCGACCGGCGAACCTCGCCTTCGCCCTTCGGGCACTCCTGACGCCGGAGCGGCAGCCCCCGTCCCGTGAGACGTAATGTCCCCAGGGGGGGACCTCACGCCCTCGGCGAGAGCGGAGTCTCCGCTCCCGGAAGGGAGCGGGCCGCGAAGACGTGTGTGGCCCGGACGTTGCAGTCCATCCGGGGGTGCCAGCACGAAACGACCTTCCTTTTCTACAAATCGAATAGGTGGAGCCCAGAATGGCCAATTTTCAGATGCCGGTCAGCGAGTTCATGACGTCTCCTCTGGAAACCGTGTCGGGGAGCAGCTTCATCGACCATGCGCACCGGAAACTCCAGCAACTCGGGGTCTCGGCCCTGCCCGTGGTGGATGACGAGGGGCAGGTGGTCGGGGTCGTGTCGAGGACCGACGTGCTCCGCGTGGGGCGGCACGAGGCAGGGGCGCGCCCCGATGCCCGACTGCTGGCCTTTCCCGCCCGGCCCATCGTGGACTTCATGACACCGGACCCGGTGGCCGTCGATCCCGACACCCCCGTGGCCGAGGCGGGCCAGCTCATGCTCCAGAAGCGGATTCACCGCGTCTTCGTCCGGGGCGCCCAGGGCATGGACGGCATCCTGACGACCCGCGACCTCATGAGAGCCATCCGGGTCAAGCGGATGAACCAGCCGATTTCCGAGTTCGCCTCATCTCCCATCTTCACGATTCGGGCGACCGAGCCCGTCTCGATGGCGGCGGAGCGGCTCGAAAAGGCCCGGGTGACGGGCCTCGTGGTCGTGGACGGAGAGTGGCCGGTCGGGGTCTTCGCCCAGACCGAGGCCCTCGCCTCGCGCGAGCTTGCCCGGGACACGCCCGTCGACGAGGTCATGAGCCCGGCGATTCTCGTGCTCGAGGGGTCGACGCCCCTGCATCGCGCGGCCGATCAGGCGGCCTCGATGGATGTGCGCAGGATCATCACCCTGAACGAGGGCAAGGCCGCGGGGATCATGACCGGGCTCGACTTCGCACGGGCGGTGGTCTGACCGTGCGTGCGACGCTCCTGACTGTCCTGGTCGCCGGCGTGCTCCTCTTTGCTCCATCCCTCTCGGCCCAGGCGCCGGCCGAGGCTGCTCCCGGGTCGCGTCTCGTCTCCATCGACCCGGCTGCGCTGATCTTCTTCGGATGGGTCTCCGTCGAGTTCGAGCAGTCGATGGGTTCGAGCAGCACGTGGGGGCTCGCGGTCACCCACTTCGACTGGAGGGACCGGAACTACTCCTCCTTCGATGTGAAGGGGCGCTACTACCTCGAAGGGGAGCGGCTCGAAGGGGTTGCGATCGGGAGTTCGATCGGCCTGACGCGCCCGGGCTCCGAGGAGCGCGAAGACGAAGATTCCCTGGATCCGACCCTGGCGCTCGGGGTGGGGTTCAACGTCGAGTATCAGTGGCTGCTCGGCGAAGAGCGCCGACTGGCGCTCACCACCGAGGCCGGAGGGAAGCGACTCTTCTTTCTACAGGACCGTCAGGGCGCGAGTCGATTGCTCCCCC
>SLDT01000104.1 GCA_007125125.1 Gemmatimonadota bacterium
ACTTATACGGTGAAAAAGACTAACGCACCCGGTGTACGAAGAGCTCGTTAGCGATTGTCACGCTCCGTTCGGAAACCCGCGGCCTCATCCAGCGCGCTCCGTTCGAAACCCCGCGGCCTCCTGCGGCCTCGTCCTCCCCGGAAACCCGCGGCCTCCGAGGCGTCCGCCCCATCATGACGAAGGATGCGGCGCCTTGCGCCGCCCATATGCGTTCCGGTTTGCGGGGTCGCAAAGGGACGCAACCGGGGCGCGCGCCTCCGCGCGCGCCAACCTTCGCTCGGGAGTGTGGGACGGGGTGGACGGAGGGTGGAACGGGGTGAACGGAGGTAGGTGACGAGGTGGCTGGACCGTGGGGCCAGGCGGCCGGAGAGCGCCGGGCACGCCATACGACTGTATTCGTATTCCGCGGAATACGCGCATCCACGCACTGAGTGCTTCCGGGTCGAGACGACGGCGGCGAGCCAAGCCGGAAGGTCAGTGGGCAGGCTGGCCCGCGCGGGTCCGCGCGGGTCCGCCTGAGTCTGCACGGGTCTACACGGGCCCGCGCGGGTCCGGGCGGGAGTGTGGTGGGCCGCGGAGGGCCGAGCCGCCCGCCCGCCTCACCCGAAGACGGGCAGCGAGCGCGCCTTCCGGTTCGTCCGGTTGCGGAAGTACTCTGCCACCGGCTCGGCCTGGCCGGACTCCACCATCTTCCGGTAGCGCTCCGGCACGTGTGCGCAGTAGGGCTCCGCCTCGAGCCAGTCACCCGTCACCGCGTGCGCTCGCGCACGGCTTCCCCCACAGACCGGCCGGAACTCGCAGACCCCACACTTCCCCGCGAGAAGCGACCGGTCGCGAAGTTGCCGGAAGAGGGGCGATTCCCGGTACACCTCTCGCAGCCCATGCGTCCGCAGATTCCCGGCGGCAACGGGCAGGAAGCCGGAGGGCATGATGTCTCCAGTGTGGCTCACGAAGACGAAGCCGTCTCCATCGTTGACATTCCGGGCCCGGCCGATTCCGTCCTGCTCCGAGAACCCGACCCCGTCCGTCAGCGAGTCCACCTCGGCCCGCCGGCCGGCCCGCCGCTCGGCCACCTTTCGCTGGATGACCACCCGCTGGAACTGCGGCGCGGCCGTGGCCTTCAGGTCGAAGGGTACCTCGCGGGAGAGGTCGTAGAGCCGGTGGAAGACCTCCTCGAACTCGTCGGCGCTCGCCACATCTTCCGGCCTCGCCCGGCCCACCGGGACCAGGAAGAACACCTCCCAGAAGACGATCCCGACTTCACCGAGGAGGTGTGCCATCGTGCCGAGTTGCCCCAGGTTGTGCCGGGCCACGACCGTGTTGACCTGCGTGGACATGCCCAGGTCACGCGCTGTCTGCAGAATCCGGAGTCCGTGGTCGAAGGACCCCGAAACACGGCGGAAGGCATCGTGGGTGACCGCATCCGGACCGTCCAGACTCACCGCCAGGCGCGTGAGCCCCGCCTCGGCCAGTGCCCGGATCCTCTCCGGCGTGGCCAGTGAAGTCGTGGCCGGAGTGGCGGCCATCCGCAGACCGAGCCCGGCGCCATACTCGACCAGTTCCTCGAGATCGGGACGCTTCAGGCAGTCACCCCCACTGAACACGAAGATGATGGGTCCGAAGGAGCGCACCTGGTCGAGCAGGTCGCGAGCCTCCTCTGTCGTCAGCTCGAGCGGATGTCGGTGTGGCACCGCCTCGGCCCGGCAGTGCCGGCATGCCAGGCCGCATGCCTGAGTCGTCTCCCAGATCACGAGGAACGGCGCCTTCTCGAAATCCAGCGGTGCCGATCGGCCTCTCCCGGCATGCCTCGTTCCCCCTCCCGTCTCCGGATGCTTCGCCGGGCGGCGTTTCTCGGTCATGGGTCTGTCCTTGTTCGATGGGAAGGGGCGCGACCCCCGTGATTCCGTCGAGCGGCCCGGTTCGGCGCGCTGCCGAGGCCTCGAGCGACCCGGTCCCTGATCGATCAAGATGCATGCCGCCCGCGCGTGTCCCGGTAACGCCCTGTCCCGAGATGACTTGCCTGATGTCAGTGCTCTGTCCTGCCCCCGGAAAGTGGGGCGCGGAACGTCCCACTCTCGGGACGAGGTGGGACAGGCTTGGTCTCACACTCCCCGATCGAGGCCGGCCCCCGGGGCTGCAGCCGCCTCGGAGGCCCGAGGTGTCGCTCCCATCATGACCGAAGGATGCGGCGCTCTGCGCCGCCCCGATGCGTTCCGGCTTGCGAGGTCGCAAGAGGACGAAAGAGGGGCGCGCGCCTCCGCGCGCGCCAACCTTTGCTCGGGAGTGTGGGACGGGGTGGACGGAGGGTGGAACGGGGTGAACGGAGGTAGGTGACGAGGCGGCAGGACCGTGGGGCCAGGCGACCGGAGCGTGGGACAGGGTGGCCGGCGTAGGTGACGAGGTGGCAGGAGTGTAGGGCCAGGTCGCAGGAATGGGCGGCGGCGTCGCGGAGCCATTGGGCCGGCTGGCAGGAGTGATGTGGCCGGAGTGGGCGGAGAAGGCAGCGTGCCGGGCGCACTGCATACGACGATATTAATATTCCGCGGAATACGCGCATCCAGGTACCGGGCCCCCCCGCGGGGACGCCCGACGCTGGGGGAGCGAGGCTTGACACGCCCATCCGCGGGGTGTCAGATGCAGTTCGTCCGGCCGACCGGACCGGCCGCCAACCGCCCCCCCACCGCTGGAGACTCCATGACCATGGATGACGAGCCTCACGATTGGATCGGCGACGACGATTGGATCGACGACGACGATCGGATCGACGACGACGACTGGCTGGACGAGTTCCCGATGGTCGAGACGTACACGGACAGTGCGGGCAATCGTCGAGAGTTCGACGTCGACCTGTTCGATACACCCGGCGGCTACCTCGCCACAGCCAGGGAGCGCGACCGGGAGCACGGGTACGAGTTCCAAGCGATGGCCGAGGTGAGACCGTCCCGAGCCCTCTGGACCCTTCGGACGAAGATCCGGAAGGGCCTCGCGATCCGCTATCTGGAGAGGACAGAGTTCGGTTGGGACTTCACGCACGATGAAGCAGAGGGGCACATCGAGCTCGATGGACTCGTGATCGATGGGGAGTTCATCCCCTTCGAGGAGCTGGCCCGCATGCTCGCCGTCTACGAGGGATTCCGGTTGCGGCTGCAGATCACGGATGCCAGCCGGGAGGACCCCTGACCGCTCGTCCTCCGTCCATGAAGGGGAGCGCGCGGACAGCTATTCGACCGTCACGCTCGTTTCGAGGACCCGGTAGGAGTGATCGCCCACGGTGTGGTTGATCAGGACGACGTACGGGCCGGGCGGCAGGTCGCCGAGCGTCCCCCGATACCCGAAGGCGGCCAGGACACTCACGCACCCGGTGGGCCTCCTCGTTGCCACGATCGTGAACTCGATCGTGGCATCGGTCCGATCCACGACCGCCTGAACGTTGTAGCAGGGATAGGGCGTACCGATGGTTCCTTCAAAAATGATCTCGCCCACGCCACCCTCGACGCTGCGGTCAGGGATGGGTTCCGAGCTCCCCCGGAGGAGCCAGGCCGAGAAGCTTCCGGGCGTTGCCTCATCGCTCAGCAGCCTGGGGGCCTGCTCGTCCGGACCCACCGGGTCCGAGCAGCCCACGGCCATTACGACCAGGAGGAGCCAGCTTGCAGTGCGAGGTTTCATGGTGATCTCCTGATGGGGGTGCTTCGGTTCCGGGCGTCCGGGTCCCGTGTGTGCTTCCGCGCTCCAGGGTGAGAACGAGTCAGGGCCTCCAAATGTGACGGCGACCTTCCCGGGGGCGGATGCTCCTCGCTACGGTCCGGCCGCCGGTGCTGGCGCGCACACCCTCCGGTCCGTATCGTGTGCTGGATGGGACCGGGCAAACGCTGGATGACGAGAGAGGGAGGAGTGATGCGGTCGAGAACGAGAGCGGAGCATGTTGCGATCGGGAGCATGCTCCTCCTGGCCGACGAGGATGCGCCTTCGGGGGAGCACTCCCTCACCTTCCGGGCATCCGACGAGGGCGTTCCCGACGCCACCGCCTCCTGTACCCTCACCGTCGGGCCGTAGCAAGGTGGCGATCCGCACCCGCGAGGCGAGGGGCGCACACCGCTGTGCCGAACGGGGCCGGGGCCTGCGGGCCTGCCTGACGGGGCTGGCGCTCTTCCTCCCGGCATGTGGTTTCGGTGCCCCCCCGGAGTGGACGCCGGGGGAGGTGGCGCAGCTCTACGGGGTGGTGCTCGAGGCGCTGCACGAGGAGGTGGCCGGAGCGGACACGCTTTTCGTGGACCAGCGACCCAGGTTCCTGGTGGCGGATGGGCCGACGCGGGTCCGGATGGACGACTTCAACCGCTATGGCGATCCGCCCTTCTCCTCGGCGATCGCCGGGGCGCAGCGGGTCGCGGCGTGCCGGCCGGCGCCCGGAGGGGATTGCAGCCGGGCCGAGCACGCGGCCTTCGCCACGGTGTCGGAGGTGTTCCCGCTCGGGGGCCGGGAGGCGGTGGTGCTCGCGTCGCACGTCACCCTCGAAGACGGGCGCGTCTCCCCGCGCGGGCTCTTCTTTCACCTCCGGTTCCGAGGCGGCGAGTGGCGCGTGACGCGGATCGGGGAAGGGGAGGGGGTCGAGGTCGATGCGGCGCTGGCGCTTCCGGAGTCCGGCTGACCGGCAGCGAGACGTGGCCACGCGCGCGGCGCTGCGCCCGCCCGCGGAGTCGGGGTCGGGCTTCGGACACACCACCGACAAGGGAGTAGCGAGGATGTGGATCGGGGATCAGATCGAGGTCGAGGAGCGGCATGAGTGTCCGGCGCGGGACGCGCATCGGAGCGCCGAGCACGGCCCCTCGGACAGGCGGATTCCGGCCGCGCGATATGGCCCCGCGCTCACGCGGATCGAGAGGTCCGACGGCCGCTGGTGGGCCCACAACGACGAGTACGCGACGGAAATCTCGTTCTGTCCGTGGTGTGGGGAGGAGCTCGAGCCCGAGCCCGGTCTGAGCTTGACGCCTCGCGCGATCGGCAAGGTGGTGGTGTATCTGGTGGTCGGATACTTTGTTCTGAGCACCCTCGCCTTCATCCTCGTGCTCCTGTTCGACTCGCTGTTCGGGTCGTAGGGCGAGGCGGTGCACCCGGAACTCCGACCTCTTGTCAGGTGTTACCTTGTGTGGTAACATCTCATATGGGGAAGATCCGTCGCGGGGGTTTCGTTTTCATCACGTGGATCGGCGATCACTCGCCGTACCATGTCCATGTCTACGAGGACGGACGGCTCGTCGTGAAGTGGGATCTGGAGAACGACATCGCGATGAAGGGCGAGGCAACCCGCAGGATCCTCAGACTGATCAAGGAGCTCCGGGACGAGGGCCGGATATGAAGATCACACACGTCACAGCCAACCACCGCAAGAGGGCTTTCGAGGTCCAGGCGGGCGGCGTCCGGTACGAGTTCCCGTTCGCGAAGCTTCGCTTGGAGCCGTCCGCGGTGGATCCAGTCGCGGAGGTCTTCGTGGATTCCGAACTCGGGAACGAGGCCTTCACCTACCGCCTTCGGTCCGGAGCCGAGGACTCGGTTCACCTGGATGCCGTTCTCGACGTCGTGAAGGACCCGGACTACTTGCGGGACCTCCTGCTGCACCGCCTCGCCGTCGAAGCGAGAAAGGGGTTGGAAGCGAGCGGCCTGAGCAAGCGGCAGGTCGCCAGGCAGCTCGGCACGTCGCCCAGTCAGCTCTACAGGCTCCTGGACCCCGCCAATCGACGGCAGTCGATCGGCCAGATGCTCGCCCTGCTCGACCTGGTCGGAAGAGAGGTCGAGGTGATCGTCCGGCCGAAGGCAGCTTCCGCCGGTGCGGAGTCCGGCAGGTAAGTCGAAACAAAGCTCGCTGCTGACCGGCGGGGAGAGGGCCCAAGCCGGTCCCGTCCGCCGTGCGGCCGCGCGCTGCCCTTCGACCGCGCCCCACCCGCGCCTCGCGCCCTACCGCTCCTCGCGCACGATCCGCAGCACCTTCACGATCGGCACGTCGAGTTCGTTGCGCCGCTTCACCAGGATGTGGTCCCGCCCGAGGTCCATCACGACATAACCCGGCCCCGTGTCGGCCACCGCCTTCGCGACCCCGTCGGGACCCAGCACGAGCCAGCGGCGCGACACCCGGCCCGCCCTCAGCCAGAGGTTCCCCTCCGCGTCGGTCCGGATGCCCGCGTAGGGCCAGTGGATCTCCGGCCGCCAGCGTTCGTCCCAACCCACATCGTACCAACGCGGGTCGATCGTCACTCCGGGTGGTTGCTCACGCTCCTCGGCCTCGCGCCGTGCCCGACGCCAGTCCTCCGGCGTCATGGGACGCTCGAGGCGCGGATATCGCGCCCGCTGGACCAGGCGTCCCTCCGCATCATGGCTCAGCACCTCGAAGCGCCCGCTGTGCACGAAGTGGATCCGGTCCCCTTCGAGCGCGTACCAGGTGCGTGGAGCCTGGTACGTCACCCTCGTGCTCGAACCCTCGAACGACCGGGGCACGAGGAGCTGCCTTCCCCCCGGCACCTCCACGATCGACTCGCCGAGCGTGCCCTCCGGGTCATGCTCGACGACGCGCACCGTAGTGCTCCAGGGCGTCACCTGGCCCACATCCGCCAACATCACCCCTGGCCCCGGCACGATCGAAACGAACCCAACCGAGGGCGCACGCACCACCCGCCTCGCCATGGCGATCGAGACCACGATCCCTTCGGTCGGATACTGTGTCCCCGGCGGCCGCTCGAGCGGGACCGTCCCGGCGAGCTGCCCCTCCGGGCCGTAGAGGGTCGCCCTCGAACTCAGGGCATCCCAGACCAGGAGCGTGTCGCCGGGCAGGAGGCTCAGATCGTCGATCCCGCGGAACTCCCCCGGCCC
>SLDT01000122.1 GCA_007125125.1 Gemmatimonadota bacterium
CGCCTCCCGGAGCCGGGGGTGGGTGAGGGGGAAGGGGGCGGGCCGGTGACCCTCGTCCCAGTGGGCGAGAGTGCGCCTGGCCAGCAGGAGGTGGAGCGTGACGCTTGGCATGAGCAGGCCTCCGTCGAAGGTCCCCCGACCTGTGGGGGCCGGCAGAATCGCCGCCTCCGGTCGAGACCAATCTCTCCTCGGAGCCGAACGACGAGCGTACCTTTCGGTATCGCCCCGGTACCGGCTCGGTCGCCGGTTCGTGACGGGGGTCGCGGGGGAGGCCTCCGGGTGCCATCTTGGGCCATGCCAAGACTCTGCCTCTCCGGGCTCCCCGCCCTGGCCGCACTCATGCTCCTGCTTCCCGACCTGGCCGTGGGGCAGGGCGTGGCGGGTGCTCCGGATTCTGGGCCCTCGCGAGCCGCGGTGGGGGAGCCCACGACCGATCCGCTCCATCGGGGCCGTCCCTTCACGACCACCCTCGCGGGGATCGTGACGCTCGAGGGGTCGGGCGAGCGACTGGATCGGGCCCGCGCGCTGGAAACGGAGCTGCGGGAGCGCGCTGCGGAGGATCCGTCGGATCCGGGGGTCCGCTGGATGATCATCGCGGCCATGTCGCTCCAGGTCGACGAGGAGTCGGCCCGGGGCAAGGTCCAGATCACCCGTCGCATCCTCGACGAGGTCGAGCTCCTGGGCGCCCTGGCACCCGACCACCCGGGGTACCACCATGCGAAGGGGCGCCTCCATGCCGGGGTCATGCGGAGCGGGCCCGTCCTGCGCTGGGTCGCCCAGCGCCTGGTCGGGGGCGAGCTCCTCCGCAGTGCGAGCTGGGCCGAGGCGGAGCGGCACTTCGAACGGGCCGCCGAACTCGAACCCCGCGCACTGCACCACCGACTCGAGCTGGGGCAGGTCCTTCTCGACCAGGGGAAGCGCGACGCGGCTCACGCGCCCCTCCGCGCGGTCGTCGAGACCCCTTCGGAGCTGCCCCTGGACACGCTGTTGCGGGAGCGGGCGACCGTCCTCCTCGGGGACGAGAGCGAGGGGTAGCCGGCCGCCGGTCGCCCGGGACGAACTCGCTTCAGCGCACCCGGACCCGGGTCATCACGGCGCCTTCCTGGATCCGGTCCGCGACCTCCATCCCCTCGACGACCACGCCGAAGACGGTGTAGTCGTGGTCCAGCCGGAGGTTGTCGACGAGGTTCACGAA
Organism: Gemmatimonadota bacterium; assembly: GCA_007125125.1. GTDB lineage: Bacteria > Gemmatimonadota > Gemmatimonadetes > Longimicrobiales > Gaopeijiaceae > SLDT01. Next base: position 1,196 of record SLDT01000122.1, read on the forward strand.
GATCTGGCCGTCGCCCGTGTCCCGACCGCGCGTCGAGATCCCGAGCGTGCCGCGCCAGTGCCCCACGAGCCCCAGCTCGTCGCGCGTGTACGCCCCGTGCCCCGCATACTCGTTCGCCCCGGGGCTCCCCCCCTGCAGGACGAAGTTCGGCACCACGCGGTGCAGCATCAGCCCCTCGAAGGTCCCCTCCCGCGCCATCCGAACGAAGCGCGCGGCATTCGTGGGCGCCTCGAAGGGGAGCACCGCCACGACCACGCTCCCGAGCCCCTCGAACTCCAGCTCGACCCGCACCCCCTCGAGCGCCCGCAGCTCCTCGAGCGGGGGGAAGGGAAGCTCCTCGAACCCCGCCTTCCCGGCCTGGGCACCCTCCGGCACCGGCTCGCCGAGCGCGCGCGCGACCTCGGCCCGGATCACCGGATCGGGGTCGTTGCGCCACCCCTCGAGGGCGGCGTGATCCTCGGCCGAACCGAGCTCCCCGATCCGGCGAACGAGGGGGATCCGCGCATCGCGGCTCGTCGCGCCCCCGACCTCGGTCAGCCGGGTGAGGGCACCGAGGAGTGCCTCGACCGAGCGCGCGGCCTCGGGGCTCCCGGGCGCCATGCGCTCGTGCCAGTCCGACATCAGGTTCGCCGTCGTGCGCAGGAGCCCGGGGTCACTCTGCCCGAGCTGGTCCAGGAGGGCGTCGTCGGCGCGCTCCACCTCGAGAGCCGCAAGCCCAGTGACCGCCGCGGCCCGAACATTCGGATCTGGATCAGCGGCCAGACGGCGGAGCGCCTCCGTGTCGCCGAGCGTCGATGCGATCCGGGCGCCATGCGCGCGCACGAAGGGGATCTCGTGCTCGAAGACCCCCTCCAGGAGGGGAGCGGCCTGCCCCGGGTCCCGGCGGGCGAGGCCCGCGAGCGCACGCACCGGGCGGTGCCAGGCGGCGCCGGGGGTGGGCGAAGCCCCGCCGGCGAGGTCGGCAAGCCGCTCGAGGGCCCCCTCGGCCTCGAAGCACCGCCCCGCGAGGGCGTCGATCGCGAGGAGCGCGACATGGTCCGAGTCGTCCCGCGTCGCGGCGAGGACCTCGTTGCATCCCGCGGCGCGCACGCCCTCGATCCGCACCCGGTCGACCGGATCGGCAAGCGCCCGTGCGGCGAGCTCGGGCCGCGCCTCGGCCTCCGGGAGGGTCCGGATCGCGGCCGCCGCGTGCCTCCGGGTCTCCGGGTCGGAAGCGTCGAGGAGCTCTTCGATGAGGGCCGCCGGGACGTTCCCGGCGGCGAGCCGGGCCGCGGCGGCGTTCCGGCGCGCATGGTCGGGGAGCTCCCCCGCGCCCCCCTCCGTGCCGAGGGCGATCGCCTCGAGGCGGGCGGGAAGTTCGTCCCCGGCAGGAAGGCGCGCACTCGCCGCGGCACGGTAGAGGGCGAAGGCCGCTCGGCCGAGGGCGGGGGCCGGAAGGGCGAGAAGCGCTCGTTCCCGTTCGCCGAGCTCGCCGGCCCCCGCGAGGGGAATGCGGGCGAGGCTCCGGCCGAGCGATCCGGCGGCATGGGGGTCGCTCTCCTGGCCGAGTCGCTCGATCAGGAGGGTGTGGCCCGCGCTCCTCTCCGGGGGCGAAGCGCCGCGGAGTGCCTGGGCCAGGGCGTTGGCGGCTTCGGCACGGACGCGCGGGTCGGGGTCGGCGGTGAGGGGTTCGAGCGCGGGGGCGAGCTCGCCCCGTTCGAGCCGGCCGATCGCGCGCGCGGCGACCCGGCGCACGACCGGCTCCTCGTCGTCGAGCGCCGCGAGAAGGGCCTCGAGGTCGGCGGGATCGCGGGCCCTCCGGTCCTCCGCGGCGAGGAGGGCATGGATGCGCTCGGCCGACGCCCCGAGCTCGCTCCCGGTGAGGGGGCGGTCGCCCTCGGGGGCCTGCGCCCCGAGATGGTCTGCGGCAAGGGCGGCCGCGAGGGCAAGGATCAGGAGCGTGAGCGGTCTCATCGGCGTCCTTGTCGGCTGGGGGTGGGGTGACGGGTCCGGGAGGGGTGGGCCGCCTCAGCCCACGGGCTTCGGGGGGCCCCAGTTGGCGCGGACCCAGCGGGGGTGGAGGCCGAGCCGGGCGAGGTTGCGATGGCTCGGGTTCGGTCGATCCGGCATGTGCTCGTCGGTCTCGGAGGTGACCCACCGGCAGCCGAACTCGCGTGCGTCGGCGGCCCGTCGAAGGATGAGCGCGCTCTGGGCGCCCTGGCCCCGGTACTGGGGGAGGGTGCTCCCGAAGGTGAGTTCGCCGAAGGTGCCTTCCTCCGTTGGGTTGAGGTGCAGACCACCCGTGCCGACGAGGGTGTTCCCGACCCAGGCGAGGTAGAGGTGCCAGCCCGGATGCCCGTGGAGGCCGGAGAGCCAGGGGCGGAAGCCGTCGGGGAGATCGAAGTTCTCGCAGACGATCGAGGCCCAGCGGCGAGCGAGGGGGACGGCGTCGCCGAGCCCGGCGCGCACGGCTTCGTCGATCCGGAGCACGCGGAGCCCGGAGACCGGGTTCCGGGAGGTCTCGTCGGGGACGAGGGGAAGGGGGGCGAGGTGCTTCGTCCACCCCCGGAGCCGGATGGCCCCGAGCCGGGCCGCCTCCGCGCGGAAGGCTTCCGAGTCGGCCTGCGGCAGGAGCTGGAGCATCCAGCGGCGCACCCCGGCCTCGCGGTAGTGGGCCGCGGCTTCGGCGAGCACCCCGGGCGCGGCCTCGGCGGGGGGCCGGTCGCCCTCGAGCCCGACCCCCATGACCCGGTTGAACATGGGGTGGTCATAGCCCCGTGCGGTGAGGCGGAGGCTCGCCCCGGAGCCCTCGATCGAGAGGCCGAACTCGGCACGCACCTGCGGGGTCAGGACATCGAAGAAGGAACGGTACTGGGCGGCTTCGACCTCTTCGAGGAGGCGCTCGAGCTCGGCGCCGGCGGGGAGCTGGGTGAGGGACATGGCGACCTGGGCGAAGGGATGTCCGGTTCGGCCGTGCCCGGGGACCGGGACCGGTCGCCCGGGGGGGGGCCGTCGGGGTTCAGCTGTCGGGGAGGGGTGCGGCCTCGAGGGCGAGGAGGTACCGCTTCCAGTCGAGCCCGCCCCCGAAACCCCCGAGGTGGCCGTTCGATCCGACGACGCGGTGGCAGGGCACGACGATGGGAAGGGGGTTGCGGCCGCACGCCGACCCGACGGCCCGGGCGGCGCCGGGGCGGTCGATGCGGGCCGCGAGGGCGCCGTAGCTGAGCGTCTCGCCGGGCGGGATCGTCCGGAGGGCCCCCCAGACCGCCTCCTGGAAGGGGGTTCCGGTGGGTGCGAGGGGGAGCTCGAAGCTCGTGCGCTCGCCGCGGAAGTAGGCCGTGAGCTGGCGCTCCGCCTCGTCGAGGAGCCGGCCGGTGGCCTCGTCCGGTGCGGGCCCGGTGGCCGGGTCCGGTGCCGGTGCGGTGGCCGAGCCCGGTGCCGGTGCGGGACCCGCCTCGGGCTGGGTGGCCACGTTCGGTTCCCGGTTTACGAACTCGATCCTCGTCAGGCGGCCGCCCTCGCCGTGGATGCGGAGGGGGCCCGCGGGGGTGGGCAGGGTGCGCGCGAAGCTCGCTTCTCTCATCGGATCAGGCTCCAGTCCGGTGTGATCAGTCCGGTGTGCTCAGTCAGGTTTGACCAGTAGGTTGTGATCAGTCAGCGGTGACCAGTCGGGTGTGAAGGGGGTTCAGGTGCCGCAGAAGGTGCGGGTGACCCGCTCCTCCGGTTCGGGGGCGCGGGCGAGGTCCTCGGCTCCGGGCTGCTCCTCGAAGGGTCGGGCGAGCACCCCGAGGAGCCGCTTCATCGGTTCGAAGTCGAGCCGCTCGATCGCGGCATCGACCGCGGCCTGGGCGAGATGGTTCCGGAGGATGTACGCCGGGTTCACCGCGCGCATCGCCCTCCGGCGGTCGGCCTCCGCGCGACCCTCGGCCGCGAGCCGGGCGCGCCAGCGGGGCGCCCACTCCGCGAAGGCGCCCGGAGTCCCGAAGTGCGCCTCCATGTCCTCGTCCGACACCGTGCCAGACCCGCCGGCCTCGCCCGACGCCCTGGCCGACGCCCCGCCCGACGCCGCTCCGGGGTCCGCCCCGGACTCCCCCGCATCCGTGCCCCCCACATGGCAGAGCGCCCGGAAGGTGTTCGTGTAGTCGGCTCCGTCCCGTTCCATCCGGTCGAGGAACTCGATCGCGAGCTCGCGGTCCCCCTCGCGCTCCTCGGCGAACCCGAGCTTGCGTGCGAGCCCGCGATGGTACACCCCCTCGAAGTGCGGGACGAACCCGCCGAGCACCGCCTGCGCGCGCTCGACGCCCTCGTCCTGCGTCGCCCCGAGAAAGGGAAGGAGCGTCTCGGCGAAGCGCGCCAGGTTCCAGAGCGCGATCCCGGGCTGCCGGTTGTAGGCATAGCGGCCATGGACGTCGATCGAGCTGTAGACCTCCGAGGGACGATACGGATCGAGGAACCCGAAGGGTCCGTAGTCGATCGTGAGCCCCGCCACCGAGGTGTTGTCCGTGTTCATGACCCCGTGGATGAACCCGACGAGGAGCCACTGCGCCACGAGCTCGGCGGTCCGCCGGGTGACCGCCTCGAGGAGCGCTCCGGTGCGCTCGAAGTCGGCCGTGCCCCCCGGCTCGGCCATGCCCCCCGAGTCAGCCCTGCCCGCGGGGTCGGCCCTGCCCTCGCTCCCTTCCCCCGCGGCCTGCCCCCCCTCGGCCAGCTCGGGATAGTGCCGGGCGATCACATGTTCGAGGAGCGCGCGCACCGCCTCCGTGCCCCCGCGGCGCAGCGCGAACTCGAAGGTCCCCACCCGGATGTGGCTCTCGGCCACCCGGGTCATCACCCCGCCGGGCTCGGGCCGCTCCCGGAACACCCGCTCCCCCGTCGCCACCGCCGCGAGCGCACGCGTGGTCGGGATCCCGAGCGCCGCCATCGCCTCGCTTCCGAGCACCTCGCGCACGACCGGCCCGATCGAGGAACGCCCGTCGCCCCTGCGGGAGTAGGGCGTTCGCCCCGAGCCCTTGAGCTGCACGTCGCGGCGCACCCCCCGCGCGTCGACGAGCTCCCCGAGGAGGAGCGCCCGCCCGTCTCCGAGCTGCGGCACCCACCCGCCGAACTGATGCCCGGCATACCCCATCGCGAGGGGCCGAACGGACTTGGGCACGAGGTTTCCGGCGAGGAGCGCCGTGCCCTCGGGCGAGGCCAGCGCCTCCGGGTCGAGCCCGAGTTCCCGCGCGAGGGGCCGGTTCAGCCAGAAGAGCTCGGGGTCGGCGACCGGGGTCGGTTCGACTTCGGAGTACAGAATGTCCGGAAGCTCGGCGTAGCGACGTTCGAAGGGGATCTTGTCGAGGCGGGTGAGCATGTGAGGCGATCGGGGTCGGTGGGACATGTGCAGGACTGCCGCTTCCGGGCTCCTACACCCGTTGTCTTCTCCGGGTGCGCTCGTTTGGACCACTTGGCCGGAAAGAGATGCCGGATGGTGCCGGTGTCCGGGTACCGGGTTCGATGCCGGTTTCGAGGGATACCGGCCGCGATACCGCGGGAATCGGGCGCTTCGTCGAGGAGCGGGTGCGCAGAAGGTCGCGGGGCATGGAGGTTGCGAGGTCCGGGGAGGTCGGAGCGCAAACCCCCTTCCAGGAACCGAGGAGACCAGCCATGTGGAAGCGAGATGGTACCCAGGACGAGACCCCGCGGACGCCCCGCGAGCCCGAGCGGAGCGAGCGCCCCGCGGAGCACGCCCACACCCCAGTCGAGCGCGCCACGATCGGCCGGTCGATCCGGATCCGGGGCGAGGTGAGCGGCGACGAGGACCTCCTCATCCAGGGCGAGGTCGACGGCACGGTCTCCCTCGGTGAGCACGCCGTGACGGTGGGCTCGGAGGGCGAGGTGAAGGCCGACATCACGGGCCGCCTGATCACGGTCGAGGGGCGGGTCGAGGGAGATCTGACCGCCCTCGAGCAGATCATCCTGCGGGGTTCCGCGCGCGTCGATGGCGACCTCAAGGCGCCGCGCGTCGTGCTCGAAGATGGCGCCCGCTTCCGCGGAGGGGTCGACATGGGCGAGGTGGCGCGGCCCGCCGCACGGCCGGAGCGAGCCGATGTGCCTCCGGCGAAGGCCCCCCCGGCCATCGGCTCGGCCCCGAATGGCAAGTCCAAGGAGGCGGAGCCCGCGAAGCCTTCGTCCGGCTCGAAGGACCGGTCCGGGGACAAGGCAGGGGCGCGTGCGGCCGGCGCTGCCCCGGCCTGAGGAGCCGCCCGTGCCCCTCGGTTGGCTCAGATTCGGTGAGTGGGGAGGGAGCGCGCGCGAGGAGGTTTCCGTCGCGCCACACGACCCCGGACCCGCGGTCGAGGGTGCCGCCCCCGGCGTCGCCGCCCTCTTCGATCGCAGCCGCGAGGAGGGCCAGCACGCGATTCTCGACCTCGGACCTGCGGCCCCGGGAAGCTTCGAGGTCTACCGGCGCTTTGCCCGCCGGGTGCGCTTCGTCGACCTGTGTCCTCCCGGCGAGTGCGAGGAGGCGCTCGGCCGCGCCTGGGACTCGGCGCTGCGCTTCCTTCCCGGGGCCTCGGACGAACCCTACGACCACATCTTCGGTTGGGACATCCTCGACCGGATGGCCCCCTGCGGGCACCGGCCCCTCATCGATCGGCTGAGTGGGCTGAGCCGGCCGGGGGCGCGCCTCCACCTCATCGTGCGGGCTTCGTCCGAGGCGCCCCGGCGCCCCCTCCGCTTCACCCTGACTTCGACCGACCGGATGACCTACGAGCCGGTTGGCGAGCCGCTTCCCGAGCGGGGCCCGATCCTCCCGGCCGAGGTGGAGCGGCTGATCGACCCCTTCGTCGTGGACCGGGCCTTCACCCTGAAGGGCGGACTGAGGGAGTACGTGGCCATTCTGAGGTGAGAAGGGCGATCCGGCGGGCGTGGCTCCGCGCCCCACCCGCCGGATCCGTCGCTTCCCGGGGCCGGGCCCCGCGCCGCTCGTCGCCGGTTCAGAAGGCGGGGCCGAGAAGCACCGCGTTCATGAAGAGGAGCTGCGTGCCCTCGACGTAGCCCCGGAAGGTGGGGTCCTCGGCGAAGGCGATGACGCGGCCGCGTCCGAGCCCCTGCCGCATGAGGAAGGCCTTCCGGGCGAGCTGCGGGCGTGCCTCCTCCCAGACGATCCCGCTCATCACGAGCTCGTCGAGGGGGGCGTACACCCCGATGTTCGTGCCGCGGTCGAGGGTGAGGGGGGTGAAGATGCGCGATCCGCGCACCATCGCACCCATCGAACCGTCCGATCCCGCCGCGAGGACCTGCGAGGCGTCGAACTCGACGCGGAGGATTGCGCCCGAGACCGGTTCGGGGGCCTCGGTCGGGGGGGTGATCGCCTCGAGGAGGTCGATCGGCTGCGCGACCTGCGGGGTCGGGCGCTCGGCTCGGGCCTCGGCTTCGGTCGCGAGGAAGCCCACGTCGGAGCGGGTCGCCCAGCGGGTCGACTCTGCCATCGTCACGAGGGTGCCCCCATCCTGGATCCAGCGGCGGAGGCGGTCCACGTCTCCGCCCCCGAAGGCCGAGGCGAAGTTGCCCGACGGGAGCACGACGACGGTGAAGCGGGAGAGATCGGCGCGCCCGAGCGAGTTGGCCCTCACGACGGTGACGGGGAGCCCGTAGCGCTGCTCGAGCACCCAGCGGGTGGCGCCCGCCGAGAGGCTCTGGGCGGGGGAGTCCCAGACGAGGAGCACCCGCGGTTCGGGGAGCGCGCGCATCTGGTTGCTCCCGAGCGAGATCCCGTCGTCGACGAAGCCGGACTCGGCCGGGACCACCTCGGCCCCGTGGCGGGCAGCCGCTGCGGCGAGGAGCGCGCGACCACCCTCCCCGATCTCGGCGCTCCGGGCGAGGAGGGTGCCCGGCTCGAAGGCCCGCCCGTCGAGGACGAAGGGCTGTCCGGCGGCATGGAGGGCGATGCCCTCGGTGAGGAGCTCGGCCGCGACCGCGGCGGCGGCGGTGTTCCAGGGGATCAGGTACCCGACGGTGGCGTCCGGGAGGGTCGCGGGAGGGGTGGGCGCGAGCCGTCCGGGCCGGGGATCGCGCTCCTCTTCGGGGCGCCCTGCCGTTCCGGGCAGCCCGGCGAAGATGGGGCCGATCGGGACGGCCTCGACCGGGGTCGAGGCGACGGTGACGGGCGCGTCGAGGGCGACGGACTCGACATTCCAGAGGTAGGCGAGGTTCCAGGCCGTGACATCGTAGATCTGATCGGAGAGGCGTTGCGCCCTCCGCTCCCGCTGGAGCTCGACGAAGGCCGAGTCCATCGGGATCTCCGGGTCGAGGAGGTTGCGGACGAGACGGGCGCCGGGCTGGTCGAGGGGGACGACGAAGCTCCCGGCCTCGAAGGTGCGATCGTCGTGGGTGAAGGGTTCGTCGGTGCGCAGGACCTCGATGTCGTTCCAGGCGAGGGTGCGGGCGAGGCGGAGCGCGAGGGCGGGGTCGCGCCCGGGGGCGAGGAGGTAGGCGCGGGTGCCTTCTTCCCCTTCGCGCACCGCGCTTCGGCGGAAGTCGACGAAGGCCTGCAGGAGTTCTGCACGGATCTCGGCCGAGGTGAGGGCGGTGCGGAATGCCGAGCGGAAGTTGCGCTCGACTCCGTCCGCGTAGGTGAGGAGGGTGCCGTCGTAGCGTTCGAAGGCGAGGCCGCGGGGGGAGGCCTGCTCGAAGGTCTTGCCGAGGGCGCCGAGGGCGGTGGGCCAGGAGGCACCGTAGCCGGGGTAGAAGGAGTCGAAGATCTCGCGGATGAAGTAGGGCCAGCCCTGGCGGTCGAAGAGGGCGGCGTTCTCGCGGCCGAAGTGGTCGAAGAGCTCGCGCTGGCGGTCGGTCGTGAAGGGGTTCCCGGGGACGGCCGAGGGGGGGAAGTAGTAGGTCGAATTGCCGCCCATTTCGTGGAGGTCGACGACGACGTGCGGGTTCCAGGCGAGGAGGGCGCGCGTGCGGCCGCGGCTCTCGGGCTGGGTGCCCGCGTACCAGTCCCGGTTCAGGTCGAAGAGGTAGTGGTTCGAGCGCCCGCCGGGCCAGGGTTCGTCGCGCTCGGCCGAGGCGGGGTCGGGGTCGGCGACGGGGCCGCGCGCGAGGAGGTTCTGGGTGACGAAGCGGGCGCGTCCGTCGGGGTTCTGGACCGGGTCGATGAGGACGATCGACTCGGCGAGGATCCGGTCGACCTCGGGGTCGCCGCGGGCGGCGAGCAGGTGGTAGGCGAGAAGGAGGCTCGAGCCGGCCGGGGTGATCTCGTTCCCGTGGATCGAGTGGGCGAGGGCGGTGACGGCGGGGAGCTCGGCAACGAGGCGGGCCTCCTCCTCGGCGCCGAGGCCGCGCGGGTCGGCGAGGCGGGCGAGCCCCTGCTGGACCTCGGCGATGCGGGCCATCCGGTCCTCGCTTCCGATCGCGAGGAGCACGAGGGGGCGCCCCTCCCAGGATTCGGCGTACTCGACGAGGTGCGTGCGCGCCGGGACCGCGTCGGCGAGGGCGCGGATGTAGCGGACGATCTCCTCGGGCGGGGTGATGACGTCGGTCGGGGCGTGGCCGAGGACCTCCTGCGGGGTGGGCACGGCCGGGTCGTAGTTCGTTCCCGTGAGGAAGGTGGCCGGGGCCTGCGCCGCGAGCGGGGGCTGGGCGGCCAGGAGGGCCAGGCCGAGGAGGAGCGCGGTGGCGAGGAGCGAGGTCGGGCGCGGGCTGGTGTGGGGGTGCATCGAGCGGGTCCGGGGTTCGGGGGTCTGCATGGGGGCCGGCTTCGGGGGCGGGATGACAGGCCGATGATGGGGCCGACGGCGCGCGGGGGCAAGCGGCGATCCCTCTAACACTCTCCGGGAATCGGTCATCTTGTCTACCGCGAGCGACGGCTGCGCGCGGCGGCCCGCCCTTGCGGGTCGGTGCCGAAGGCGGCCGCGGCCCTGTCGAGTGCGAGCAACCTCCAACCTCACGGTGATCTGACGATGAACTCCTCCTTCCCGACTCCTTCCCGGAGCCACATGGCTGCCGCGGTGGCGCTCCTCGCCGCCGGTGCCTTCGTCCTGCCGGCCGGGGTGCAGGCGCAGCACCAGCACCACCACGACCATGGCGACGCCCATGCCCACCACGACCATGCAGGGGGCCCGGTGGAGTGTCGGACCCTGGCGGGGCCCCCCTGGTCGGGCCTCCCCGGGAACGATCTGGAGCTCGTGCGGCGGGTCGAGGCATCCGTGGCGCAGTTCGCGAACCCCGAGGCGGCGCGTGCGGCCGGCTTCCGTCCGGCCTTCGGCCACATTCCGACGATGGGGGTGCACTGGATCCATGCCGGGCGGATGGCCCGGGGATTCAATGTGGACGAGCCCGACCACCTGATGTTCGCGCGGATCGGAGACCGGGAGGAGCTCGTCGGGGTCGCCTTCGCCTTCATGGGGTCCCTCGATGCCGAGGTGCCGACGGCCTTCGAGAGCGAGCTGGCGGCCTGGCATGACCATCCCGAGCTGGGACCGAGGGACCAGACCCTCCACATGCTCCACGTCTGGTTCGTGGACTCGCCCTACGGGCCCTTCGCGGGGAACAACTTCGCGCTCCCGTACGGGGTGCGGGGGATCGCTGCGCCGGACCCCTGCTGGCTCACCTCCGACGAGGAGGTGGAGCGGTTCGAGCTCGTGGCGTCGACCCTCTCCCTCCTGGCGCAGCTCGGGGACGACGAGGGGCGCGCGGTCGAGCCCGGCGCGATCGGGGCGCTGCGGGGGCCCCTGCGCGACCAGTTCCAGCGCGGGCTCGAGCGGCTCGAGGGCTGGGAGGTCGCCCTTGACGTGGCGGCCCGCAACGGGGACCACCATGGCTGGGTGCGGGCTGCCGAAGGGCTCCTCGGTGCACTGCGCCCGGCCGAGCTGCGGGCGGTCGAGAATGTGCGCGCCCTCGTGAAGGGGGTCCAGGAGCCGGGGGCGCTCAGGCAGGGAGGGTGAGCGGGGCGCCCGGCCGACCTTCCTCCCTGTCGGCCGGGTGCCTGCCCTTGCCGGGACTACCCGCCCGCCGGGGCCGAGCCCGGGGCCTGGCCCGGCTGGCCTCCGAACCCTCCGTCGGCCGGGTCCGGTTTCTGCTGGAACTCGCGTGCCCGGCCGACGAGCTTCTTGAACTCCCCGGAGACGGACTGGAGCCGCTGGTCCCAGGCCGGATCGACCTCGAGTCCCGCGGTGGCGTGGTGGAAGGTCAGCACGACGTAGGCCGTGGCGAAGGGCTCGAAGACGGCGCGCACGAGGAGCGACGAGAAGACGAGCACCCCGACGATCATCAGGACCTGGAACCAGATCGCGTTGAACATGAGGAGCAGGAGGACCGCGGGGATCCCGAACACGAGGAGGCAGAGCAGGAAGAAGGCTCGCCCGAGGAGCCAGACCTTCACCGCGGTCGTCAGGATCGGGGGGTAGGCCTGCGCGTAGAGGATGACCCCGTGGCGGGCGCTGCGCCAGATGTTCATCTCGCCCCGTGCGATCGCGTACGAGATGATCGCCTGGTCCACGTACGAGAGCGAGCGATTGACGACCGTTGCAGCCCAGCGGGCGGCCTTCGTGGCGCCGCTCCCGAGGGGAAGCCAGTCCACGATGCGCACGAAGCGGCTTGTGAATCTTTTCACAATCCGGTCGACCATGCGGTCCAGCACGAAGAGGACACTCACCTCCTTGAAGTAGCGCTGGACGATCTGGCGCCCGTACTGGATCTGATTCGTCCCCGGGGGGAGTTCGTCATCGACGAGTAGCTTCGTGATGACGGCGATGTGCGCGCCCTTCACGAGGTAGAGGAGGTAGCGGCGCGCGAACATGAGGATGCCGCCGGGCCCGAAGACCGCGATCATCATGAAGATCAGGGCGAGGAACTCGACGCGCGGTGCGAAGAGCGCGGCCAGCCCGCCGAAGACCGCGAGCCAGAGCACGATCCCGAGGAAGAACCCGCCGTAGATCGCGAGGTTGAAGAAGAGAAAGGGGGTCGTGCGGGTGAGGAGTCGGACCGCGGTCCGGAAAGGTGGTGGTGGGGGCGCAGCGGGCGGTGGCGTGGGCGGAGTTCCGGACATCGCTCTCGGGTTGGATGTGAGGGGGTGGAGGTGACGGGTCGGGGGTGACGGGTCGGGGGTCCGAGCCTACGGGATCAGTAGACGGCGACCGGACCGACGGCGCAAGGGCCCGCGCGCGAGAAGCACGGATGTGGCTCCGGCGACCTCACCGCCCCATGACGATCCCTTCGCGGCGCGGATCGGCACCCCCGAAGAGCCCCCCGTCCGGGGTGCGCTGGATCGCCTGGAGCCCGCTCGTGAGGGCCGCCTCGCGCACCTCGTGCCCCTGCGCGCGGAGGGTGCTCAGGACCGCACTCGGGAACCGCCCCGTCTCGAGCGTCGAGGGCCCGTTGTAGTTCGCGAAGTTCGGGAGGTCGATCGCCTCCTGCGCGTCGAGGCCCCAGGCGAGCATCCCCACGATGGCCTTCGCCGTGTAGTGGATGATCGCGGCCCCCCCCGGCGACCCCACGCTCGCCACGAAGTCACCCGACTCGAGGTCGAAGACGAGCGAGGGGCTCATGCTCGAGCGCGGACGCTTCCCCGGCTCGACCCGGTTCGCGATCGGGCGCCCGGCATCGTCGAGGGGGCTGAGCGAGAAGTCGGTCAGCTCGTTGTTCAGGTGAAAGCCCCCGGGGAGCCCCGTTCCCCCGTCCGACATGATCCGGCTCCCGAAGCCCGCCTCGATCGTCATCGTCATCGAGACCGCGTTCCCCTCCCGGTCGACGATGCTCACATGGCTCGTGCCTCGGTCCGGCTGTTCGGGGTGGAGCCCGGCGTTCTCCCGGGCGCCCCCCGGGTGGCCGGGCGAGGCCGTCCCCATGCTCCGCTCCCCGATGAGCGCGGCCCGCTCGGCCAGGTAGTCGAGCGCGAGCATGTTCGTCCAGCTCCCCCCCGGCGCCTCGGCGAAGCCGGGGTCACCGACATACTGGTTCCGGTCCGCGAAGGCGAGCTTCCCAGCCTCGAGATAGCGGTGGAGCCAGGCCGCCGAGGGGACCCCCTCCTCGAGCCCGGTCACCTCCCCATGGGTCTCGTCCAGATGCTCCAGGATCCCGAGCATCTGCATGATCGCGAGGTGCCCGGACGAGGGCGGAGGAAACCCGCAGATCGAGTAGCTCCGCCACGGCGTGCAGATCGCCTCCGTCCGGAAGTCCTGCTCCGGGTACGCCGCCAGGTCCTCGACCGTCATGTTTCCGGGGCGTTCGGGGTGCCCCTGCACCCGGGCCACGATGTCCTCGGCCACCGCGCCCTGGTAGAAGGCGCGCGCCCCCTCGTCCGCAACCCGCCGGAGCACCGCCGCGAGCGCGGGATTACGAAGCTCGTGCCCCACCGGCAGCGCATCCCCGGCCTCGTCGTAGTAGAGCGCACGCGCCACCGGATCCCGCCTCAGCCCCTGGTCGGCCTGGAGGAGCGAATGGAGGCGGGGGCTGATCGCGAAGCCTTCCTCCGCAAGGGCGATCGCGGGCCGGAAGAGCTCGGCCCAGGGCAGGCTGCCGCGCTCCGCATGCGCCCGCTCGAGCATCGCCAGCGTGCCCGGCACTCCCACCGAAAGCCCGCTGTGCACCGCATCCTGAAAGGCCAGCGGGGTCCCGTCCGACTGGAGGAAGTGATCCTCGTCCGCAGCAGCCGGCGCGGTCTCCCGGCCATTCCAGGCCAGCACGTCGCTCCCGTCCCAGAGCAGGAGGAAGGCACCCCCGCCAATCCCGCTCGACTGGGGCTCGACCAGCGTCAGGACGAGCTGGACCGCGACGGCCGCGTCGATGGCGTTGCCTCCCGCCTCGATGACCTGGAAGCCGGCGTCGGTGGCGAGCGGGTTGGCCGCCGCGACCGCGAACTCGGAGGTCGCCCAGCCCGGCTTCTCCTGGTAGCCCGTCGCGAGCTCGGGCTGCGGAGGAATCGTGTAGTCGACCGCCGCGGCCTGCGCCTGCGGGGTGTCGGCCTCCTCCGGCGCACAGGCCGGCGCGGCGAGAAGGGCGAGGGCGGTGAGGAGGAGGGCAGCGGAGCGCGGAGCCTTGTGGATCGTCATGGAGGTGCCTGATCGGAGTCCGAGGAAGTTCGCGGGGTGGGAATGTGGCCCGTCGCGGCGTCAGGGAAAAGGGGGGGCTCGGCGCGTCCTCCGAGTCCCCGCCCCGGGGCGGCCGCTCCACGGGGAACTTTGTCCCCTTCGCGGGGGACCCATTCCCTGCGCGGCCTGTCGGACTCACCCCTGACCCGAGGCATACGAGATGAAGAGCACGAGCACCATCCTCCTTGCGATCGCCTTTGCGGCGATGATCCCCTTCCAGCTTGGCGCGCAGCAGGACGCCGAGGCGACGCGGGGTCTGGACACGACGACGGGTGTAGAGGCACTTCAGGCGGGGGAGACCCTGCAGGTTGATGCGGGCGCCGATGCGACGGACGCGGAGCGGGTCCGCGCCGAGCTCGCCGAGTTCCTGGGGAACGAGCGGGTCCGCGGCATTGCCGAGGGGCGCGGCTTCGACGTCGAGGAGGTTGAGAACGGTTCGATGGGACTCTCCGATCGCGCGGTATCAGGGCTCTCGTGGGCACTCGACAAGGCGAATGCCGCCCTCGAACAGGGACGAACGATCACGATCAGCGTATACACCGTGATCATTTTCCTCCTGATCCTGATCCTGATTACCTGACCCTGGAATCGGGTCAGCGCCGGGGTGCCGGCTCAGAGCCCACCCATCGAGAAGCGGCGCGCGAGCACCCCCGCGAACGGGGTCGAGAGAGTCAGGCGGAGGAGAGACTCGCGCGCGGCTGCGACCCAACCCGTCCCGACCCGATTGCCGAGGAGCATGTTCTGTTCGGCCCGGCGCGTGGCCTTGCGGGCTCGGCGGCGGGCCCGTGCCTCCCAGGTGCGCAGATCGCCGCCGGCGACGAGTGTGTCAACGAGCTCCCCGGCGTTGATCCATCCGAGGTTCATCCCCTGGCCTCCGATCGGACTCACGACGTGCGCGGCGTCACCAACGAGGACCACCCCATTGCCCACGAAGGTGTCGGCCATGAATCGCTCGGCCTCGAAAGTGGAGAACCCCCGGCACGTCTCGGCCTCGAGACGGACGCCGCAACGCCGGTCGACGGCCTCGACGAGCCCGCCGGGCGACACCTGACATCGCGCGTCGATCTCCGCCACCCATCGCCGCACCGGGCCCGTGTCTTCCGCGCCGGGTAGCGGGAAGGACTCGACGAGCCCCTCGCGTGCCAGGAAGAGAAGCGCATCGTTCTCCTTCGCCGGGGTGCCCGGCCGGGATTCCCCGGGGAAGTCGCCCATCATGTAGCGTGCTCCGTATCCGCCTCCCTCGAATCCGATCCCTTCCCACGCTCGGAGGCGGCTTCCCTTCCCGTCGCAAGCGACGGCGAGGGCGGTCCTGAAGGTGGCTTGCGCGGCCGGTCCACGTTCTTCCACGGCATGGGTGTGATGGCCTGACGCATCTTCGTTCGTCTCGACGGACATGGCCTCGACGGTCGAGACGGCTCCTTCTCGACGGATTCCGGTCACCTCGACGCCGCGACGCAGCGCCCCGGGCGCCCGCGCCTCGAGTGCGTCTTCGAGGATCGACTCGGTGCGCCACTGCTCGAGCGTCAGGATGAAGTCGAACGGCTGGCCAAGAAGCCCGAAGTCGAGGCTGCCGATCAGGCGCGGACTGGCCGAACGGCGATCGGTGTTGCGCACGGCCCCGACTCCGCTGGCCCGGTGCCTTCCGAACCCGTGCCCGCGACGGATTCGGATTCCGGCCTCGACGAGGGCCTCGACGACCTCCGGCGCGGTCTGGTGCAGACGTCGCATGGATGGCGGGTGGATCCCGATGGCTCTTGAGTGATGCCAGGGCGAAGTGTTCCGCTCCAGGAGCACGAAGCGGAGACCGGCGGCTGCGGCCTCGAGGGCCGCGACGAGTCCTACCGGGCCGGCCCCGACGATCACGAGGTCCAGCGTGTCATCCCCGACCTCCGCGCCTTTCTGGGGCCTGCGCTGGCCCTCCCGCTCCGGGCTGCCATCGCACTGGAGGCGATCCGGCCTCATCGCCCGGCGTCGTGAAGCGCGAGCAGGCGGAAGGGCACGCGGCGCATGACCCTCCAACCGGGGGGCGCAAGGCGCCCGAGCTCCTCGCGGCGGAAGCTGCGCCGGATCGAGAGCAGGCCGTCGTCCCGGATGAACGAGCTTCTGGCGAAGGGGAGCGCCCCGACCGAGAAGAGCAGGTACCCGAGCGTCGAGCGCTCGATGTCGGAGCAGATGGCCCGGCGCTCGCCGAGCTCGGCGAGCTGGAACAGAAATGGGCTGACCGCCTCGTCCGGGAGGTGGTGCAGGACATGGTTCGACAGTGCGAGGTCGAAGCCCTCGCCTCGCGCAAGGAGCCCGGCCGAGTCCATCTCGAGGAGACGTACCGGGGCGGGGACATGCTCCCGTGCAAAGGCGAGCGCCCGGGGATCCGGGTCGACGGCGGTCACTTCGACCGCGAGCCCGTCGCGCGCGGCCCAACGAACAAGGGCGCCCGCGACATCGCCGCCCCCACAGCCGACGTCGACCACACGCGTGGTCCGGAGCGGTGAGAGGAGGGGGCGAACGAAGCGCCGATATATCCCTTCCCAGCCGGCGATCCAGCGGTTCACGAGGCCGAAGCGCCGGTACGTCTGCCGCAGGCTGGCGAGGTTGCAGTCAGGGAGGTCCATCGCTTCGACGAGCCCTTCTTCCCTGTGGGACAGGGGGAAGCGTGGCGGGGGGTTGCCGGGGGGGACGGCACGCGGCGATGCCATCATCCCCGCTCGGGGAGCGTTGGCGCGACGCGCTCGGGAAGGGCCGAAGGACCCTTCCTCAGGGACAGGAGTCCGGTTTCGATCGTCAGTCCGGGCCCGAAGGCCATGGCGAGGATCCGGTCGTCGGCCTGGGCCGATCCTCTGCGCAGGAGCTCATCGAGCACGAAGAGGATGGTGGCGCTGCTCATGTTGCCGCAGCGCCGGAGGATCTCGCGGGAGGCGGCGAGAGCGTGGTCGGGAATGGTGCCGGCCTCCTGGACGCGGTCGAGAATGGCGCGCCCGCCGGGGTGGACGGCCCACCAGTCGATGCGGTCGCGGTCGAGCCCGGCCTCGCCGAGAACCCGGTCAAGGAGCGGACCCATGGTCGAGCCGAGGAGCTCGGGGACGTACGTCGACAGCTTCATCCGGAATCCCTGGTCTCCGATCGTCCACGCCATGGCGTCCTCGCCCTCCGGCGCGAGCTCGCTGCGAAAGCTGTGGAGTTCGAGTGCGACCTCCCCTTCCGCGGGCGGGCGCGCCGAGACGAGGGCACCGGATGCGCCGTCGGCGAAGATGGCTCCGGCGATGAGGTCGTCCGTGTCCTCGGAGAACTGCATGTGGAGCGTGCAGAGTTCGACGGAGAGGACGAGCACGACGGCGGTGGGGTCGGCATCGCAGATGGTGCGTGCGAGCTTGAGCCCCTGGAAGGCGGCGTAACAGCCCATGAAGCCGATGTGGTAGCGCTCGGTCGAGCCTGGCAGCCCGAGTGCGCGGACGACGTGGTAGTCCGGCCCCGGCGCGAAGAAGCCGGTACACGAGATCGTGATCACGTGGGTGACGCTGCGAGCTTCGTCCGCGGTGAGCCGATGGGCCAGTTCCTCGAAGAGCCTTCGAGCTTCGAGGGCGTAGACCGCGTTGCGGGCACCGGTGCCCGGGGAGGCGATCGCACCATCGGGTCCGAGAAAGAGGGGGTCGCCCGCGCCGCCGTCCCAGTCACCCATGACGCTGTGTCGGCGTTCGATGCCCGAGTTACGGTAGAGGCTGCGAAGCATGCGACGCACTGCGGGGCGAGTGGCGACATGCTCCTGCATGAACTCGAGGGCTCGCTCCTGGGAATAGCTGGCCTCGGGAAGGGCCGTTTCGATTCGGTGAACGAAGGCGGGCATGGGGTGGCTCGTCGGGTGAGGAGGGTCCGAACAGGGATCCGCTACCCGGGTCAGCCATGGGGGTTGCAGGGGTGATCCGGGCGGCCTCCCTCGTGGTGAACGGAACCGCCTGGCCTCGGTTCGGGTTTCATCCGGCATGAACACTGCTGAAGCGAAACCGGTTCTCGAGGAAGAGCACGCACCTCCCAGGCTTCATTTCTCCGCGAGCGCGATCGCCGAGGTGCGCGGGATGCTCGAGGAGGAAGGCCTCCTCGACGAGGGCGGCCTTCGCATTACGGCAACCTTCGGGGCGGGATGCTCCACGCCCTTGCGGTTCGGGCTCATCCTTGAGGAATGGCCGGAACACGACGACATCGTCCTCGAGGGAAAGGGCATTCGCCTCTTTCTCGATCCGAGGAGTGCCTGGTCGCTTGACGGACTCGTGATCGACTACGTCGACGCGCCGGGTATGGGGGCCGGCTTCACCTTTCGGCACCCTCGGGGCGCGCCCGGCCGCGCCTGCTGAGACGGCTCGGACGGCGGAGGGGAGCGTCAGCCGGGCGACGCCGTGACCCCCCGGGGGATCCGTCGGGGCTCGAAGTCCCCGCGTCAGGGTTTCTCTGCGGGCTGCGGCCTGGGGGCGGTCAGTGGGTGAAGGTGGTGACGACTTCGCCAGCTCCCGAGAAGCCACCGACACCGTCGCCCGTGAACGACCCCGAGTACGTCCGAACCGGCTGCCCTGTCACGCGGACGGTCACAACCCAGTTCGTGCGTGCCTGACCGCATGCCGACCAGTAATTGACCCGGACCAGGTACTCCCCTCGAGGGGCGGCCCCGTCCGGCCAGGTGATGTTCTCGTTGCGAACATCCTGGCCGCCGCATCCGGCGTTCGAATCGAGATCGAGTTCTCCGCCGCTCGACGATTGCCGATTCCCATAGAAGATCTCCTCGCCGAGCGGATCCACGACGTATAGATCGACGTCGCTCGGCACGTCCCAGGAGACGCTGACCTGAACGTCACCGGTTCCAACCGCGATCACTGCCATGGGCCGGCGGTCTGCGGCTCCTGCGCCCCCGCTCGAGCCCACTGCAAACCGGAACTCGTAAGCCGAGGACTCGAGCCGGTTCGCATAGGTGAGGATGATCTCCGCGGTCTCGCGTGGTGACCCGAAGTCGACGCGGTAGTAGCCGACCTCGCCCTCGATCCACACGAAGACCTCGCTGAACGGGGAATCCGCGGTGATCTCGAAGCCCGTTCCCCCTCCCGGGATCATCGACGGGTTCCCGCTGGCGCTGGCTGTCGGTGCACCGGGATCGGATGAAGGCGAGCCCGGCTGGACCGACACGGAGGCGCCCTCCGCCGAGATGCCCTGAATGATTGTCGCGATCGTCGGGTCACCCTCACCTTCGACGATGTGATCGCAGGCCGCGAGGAGGACGAGAGTCGCCAATGCGAAGGGAAGAAGACCGAAGCGGAAGGCCGACGAATTGGACATGACTGGGCGAGGGAGGGAGGACAAGGGAGAGAAGGACGAAGAAAAGGCAGTCCACATTGGCCAAGGTATCCTCGTCGTCCCCCGACGACAATCCCGCGCCCGCCTCCTCCGCCGCGCCCGCCGCCGCCGCGCCCGCCGTCGAGCCCACGGACCCAGTGCACCTCACCTCGGTGCTGGTGCCCACGACCAGGCACGCCCGACGCCCCGAGCCCCTGACCCGGATGCCCCGAGCCCCTGACCCGGATGCCCCTGAGGCGAGAAGAAGTCCCCAAACTCGAGCCCCGGCGGGGGAGTGCGGGGGCTTCTCGGGCGAAAGCGAGCGCGAACTCCCCGCGTTCGAGGTTGCGCGTCCGGGGTCCGGGGAGTTCTTGCCAGAAGGGGATGCGGAACTCCCCGCGCCCCGTGCCGGGAGCGAGGGATCGGGGAGAATTTGTCGCAGCGGGCGGGCCCGGGCCCGGGCCCGGTGGAGGCGGGCGTGCGCGGGGGCGAGGAGCGGTGGGGCTACCCGGCAAAGGGGGGGGCGCCGGGCGACTGGGTTTGATCGTGACGAGGGGCTGCCACGTCTCTGCCCGGCAAGATCGGGTGTTTTCCAGCAATCCGGCCGAGCTCTTCCCGGCGACCTCCCTCTCAGCGATGCGGTTGCAGTCTTGCCCGGCTGCCACAGCTGGCCTGGCGCCTTCACCCCCGAGCACTCCCCCCCGGGCGAGAAAAAGTCCCCAAACTCGAGCCCCGGCGGGGGAGTGCGGGGGCTTCTCGGGCGAATGC
>SLDT01000163.1 GCA_007125125.1 Gemmatimonadota bacterium
CAGGCGTGGGGTGGAGCGTCCGCGAATGGAGACCGCACGCAGGAAGCCTTCCTCGAGCGCGCGCGTCACACGAGCGCCGCCCGCCGGGGCGAGTACGAACCCGCAGGAGCCTGATCGAACGATGGGACGACGCACGAAGAAGAACCGGGGTGGTCAGCAGAACGTGAAAGGGTTCCGACCGGGGAAGGCGCCCGCGCACCTGCAGCGCCAGGACGCGATGCGCCAGCTCCCGAAAGACGCGCCCGCCGCACAGCAGCGCATGATGGAACTGATCGCAGGGCGCACCCCCGATGAGGTCCGCTCGATGGTGAACCGCTGGGTCCTGATCCTCGCGATCGTCGGGGTGGTTCTTCTCGTGAGCGGAGTGTTCCTCTACCGGTGGTCGATCTTCGCGGGGCTCGTCGCCTTCGTCCTGGCCGGGGTGATCGCCTTCCTCGCCGCCCGCGTGCACGGGCAACGGGATGCACTCATTCAGGCAGCGAAAACCCTCGGCGGGGGTCGCCGTGGCTGACCGGGGCCGCCGCCCCCTGCCCTGCCGCCTGCGGGCGGCCACGGGGGTGGGGGCGGCGCTCCTTCTCTTCGGCGCCCTGGTGCCTTCCTCCGTGGAGGGGCAGGATGCCGAGGCGCAGCGGGAGGCCGCGCGCGCGGTGCTCCCCCCGGGCGAGGCGGCCTGGCTCCGCACCCCGGCCGTGTCACCCGACGGCCGCTCGGTGGCCTTCACCTGGCGGGGCGACCTCTGGCGCGTTCCGATCGAGGGAGGAGAGGCCACCCGCCTCACGAGCCACCCGGCACACGACACGCACCCAGTCTGGAGCCCGGACGGGGCCTGGATCGCCTTTGCGAGCGACCGCCACGGGAACTTCCAGCTCCACCTCGTGCCCGCGGGCGGTGGCGAACCCCGGCGCCTCACCTTCCACTCGTCCGACGAGATCCCGTACACCTTCACCCCCAACGGGGAGAATGTCGTGTTCGGGGCCAACCGGCTCGATGCCGCGGAGAACCGCCAGTTCCCGCATGCCAGCCTGACCGAGCTCTACCAGGTCTCCACGTCGGGAGGAAGGGTCACGCAGCTCACCACCCTCCCCGCGGAGGATGCCTCCTTCACCCCCGATGGCCGCCGCCTCCTCTACCATGACCGCAAGGGGGGGGAGAACGTATGGCGCAAGTACCAGCGCTCCTCGATCACGCGGGATATCTGGCTGTGGGACCGGGAGGCGGACACCCACCGTCAGCTCACCCCGGGGGGGGTCGAGGACCGCTCCCCGATCCCGTCCCCGGACGGGGAGAGCATCGTGTACCTGAGTGAGGCCTCGGGGTCGTTCAACGTGCACCGGATGCCCCTCGCGGGGGGGGAGTCCGAGCAGCTCACGCACTTCCGCGGGGTCCCGGTGCGCTTTCTCTCGATGGCCCGAGACGGAACCCTCGTCTTCGGGCATGACGGGCTCCTCTACCGGCTCGCGCCCGGGGGTGGGGAGCCGGAGCGGATCCCGGTGCGGATCGCCGCGGACCGGAAGGAGAACGACGAGCGAGTGATCCAGGTGAGTGGCGGGATCGGGGAGTTCTCCCTCTCGCCCGATGGCCGGGAGCTCGCCTTCACCTCGCGCGGGGAGGTCTTCGTGACGAGTGTCGAGAGCGGGAGCACGAAGCGGATCACGGCGACCCCCGAGCGGGAGGTCGGAGTGCATTTCACCCCCGACAGCCTGGGGATTCTCTACGCCTCGGAGCGCGACGGGCGCTGGGGGATCTGGGAGGCGCGTCGGGTGCGCGCCTCCGAGCCCACCTTCTTCGCCTCGACCCTGATCGAGGAGCTCCCCGTCGTCGTGAACGACCGCGAGAACTCGGCCCCCCTGCCCTCCCCGGACGGGCGGCAGCTCGCCTTTCTCGAGGACCGGACCACGCTCCGGGTCCTCGACCGGGAGACGGGCGAGGTGACGACCCTCCTGACGGAGGAGCAGCTCGCGGGAGGTGGCCAGTTCGAGTGGAGTCCCGATGGCCGCTGGATCCTCTTCACCTGGGCGATTCCCGGACGGGCGGCACGCGACATCGGGGTCGTGCGGACCGATGGCTCGGGGGAGATCCACAACCTGACCGAGAGCGGCTTCGGCGACACCCAGCCCCAGTGGATTCTCGGGGGACGGGGGATGATCTGGCGAAGCAACCGCGACGGACTCCGCGCGCTCGCTGCCACCGGGGGCGGGGAGGCCGACGTCTACGCCATGTTCTTCACGAAGGAGGCCTGGGAGGAGTTCCAGCTCACGAAGGAGGAACTCGACCTTCGCCGAGAGATGCGGGAGCCCGCCGACACCGCGGCGGCCGGGCAGCCCCTCGAGCTCGACTTCGAGGGGGCGCGGGAGCGAAGGGCGAGGCTCACGATCCACTCTTCGCCTCTGGGTGGATTTCTCCTCAGCAAGGACGGAGAATCCCTCCACTACCTGACGCGCTTCGAGCGGGGACTGAACCTCTGGTCGACGAATGTACGCACGCGAGAGACCCGGCAGGTGCTGACGCTGAACGCGAGCTCGGCGAGCATGGCCTGGAACCGGGCGCAGGACCGGATCGTGCTTGTGGCGGGAGGGAGCGCCTCGATCGTGAATCCCTCGAACTGGAGCAGGACGAACATCTCGGTGCAGGGTGAGATGGTCGTGAGCGCCGAGGCCGAGCGGGAAGCGATGTTCGACCGGATGTGGCGCCACGTGCGCGATGTCTTCTACACGCGAAGCTTCCATGGGGCCGACTGGGAGGCGGTGGGGGAGATCCACCGGAGGTACCTCCCGCACATCGGGAACAACCACGAGTTCGCGGAGCTCATGAGCGAGGCACTCGGGGAGCTGAATGTGAGCCACTCGGGGGCGAGCTTCAGCTCCTCGTCGAGCGGGGACGACCAGACCGCCTCGCTCGGGATCTTCTGGGATCAGTCCGAGGGGGCGGCCGCGGACGACGGGCTCCGGATCACGGAGGTCATGCGTGGCGGGCCGCTCGACCAGGCGGGGCTCGGGATCGAGGCGGGCATGGTCCTCGTCTCGGTCGACGGCGTCACCCTGACGCCCGAGGTCGACCTGGCCCGCCTCCTGAACCGGAAGGCCGGGGAACGCGTGCTCCTCGAGGTGCGCGACGGGGACGAGCTGCGCGAGGTTGTTGTGCGGCCGGTGAGCCGAGGCGAGGAGAACGGACTCCGCTACGACCGCTGGGTCGAGATGAACCGGCGCGAGGTGCAGGAGCGTAGCGGGGGGCGCCTTGGATACGTCCATGTCCGGGGCATGAACGACCGTGCTTACCGCTCGACTTTCGAGGAGGTGCTCGGACGCAACTTCGATCGGGAGGGACTCGTGGTCGACACCCGCTTCAACCCCGGCGGCGACCTTGTGGCCGACCTCGAGATGTTCTTCAGCGGGCGCCGCTTCTTCGACTACACGACGGATGACCGGAGCACGGGGTACGAGCCGAACTTCCGGTGGACGAAGCCAACCGTCACCCTCGTGAACGAGGGGAACTACTCCGACGGGCACTGTTTCGCCTGGGCCTATCAGGAGATGGGGATCGGGCCCCTCATCGGGATGCCGGTGCCGGGAACCTGCACCTTCGGGGGCGGACAGGGGCTCCTCGACGGGCTCCGCTTCGGGATCCCGGCACGGGGTGTGAAGGACGCGACGACGGGCCGCTTCCTCGAGAACTGGCAGACCGAGCCCGACATCCTCGTTCCGAACGAACCCGGCGTCGTGGACCGGGGCCGGGACCAGCAGCTCGAGCGGGCGATCGACGAGCTCCTGCGGCTCGTGGGGGGGTGAGGGGTCCCCCGTCGGGGGGGAGCCAGTCGGGAAGGTGGGCCGATGGGGGCTAGGCGCGAAGTCCCAAGAGGAGGGCGCGGAGCACCGGCGTCGTACGTTCGAGCTCGGAGTCCGGCTCGTCCCCTGCGGCCACGAGCATGCAGGCCTCGCTGGGGGCCCCCCTTCAGCATGAGGAAAAGGGCCCGGGGAGAGAGACCGGAGGAGCCCACGCTGGCGGGCCCGCCGGAGATCGGGGCTGGTTGTGCCGAGGAGCTCCAGGTGGCCGCGAGGGGGTCGAATGCCTTGATTTCGGAGGGGGGTCCCGAGTCGCTCTAGTGGATCACGAGCTACATCAACGATGACAAGATCCACTGCGTCTTCATCGCCAACACCGAGGACTTTGTGCACGAGCATGCCCGGTGCCTCGACATCCCGGCTGACGGGACCTCCAGGGTGGTGACGAACATCGATCCCGTGAAGGCAGAGGATACGTCGCACCCGAGAGCCGGAGCCAGACACGCGGTCGGCGCGAACTCCCGGTCATCTTGTTCGGAGGGAGGCGGGTACCTACCTTGCGAGCTTCCGACTACCCGTGGAGTATCCTCGTCCGGACGTGAAGCAGCCGATGCATGCCTGAGATCAGCGTCATCATCCCCACGTACAACCGAGCCGAGTCCGTCCGAGCCTGCCTCGCTGCCCTTTCACTCCAGACTTGCTCCGTCGAGCACTTCGAGGTCCTTGTGGTCGTCGACGGGTCCACGGATGGAACCCTCGAGGTCTTGCGGAGTCTCGACCCCCCATTCGACCTTCGGATCCTGGAGCAGGCGAACTCGGGCCAGCAGGTAGCCCGGAATCGCGGGGCCGCGATGGCTCACGGAAGAGTCTGCCTCTTCCTCGATGATGACATCCGGGCGGAGCCGGAACTCGTGTCCGAACACCTGCAACTGCATCGAGGCCGCCAGGGTGCAGTCGGAATCGGGGTCATCACTATGCGGATTCCACCCTCGAGCGACTGGGTGGTCGAGCGGTACGCCGAGACATGGGCGGAGTACTTCGGAGAGCTCCTGGAAGGCGAACGGAAACCCGACTGGACCGATGTCTTCGGAGGGAACCTCTCCGTTGATCGTGAGGCCTTCCTGGCGATCGGCGGCTTCGCCCCCGACCTGCGAAAGTCGCACGACATCGAGCTTGGATGGCGCCTCCAGCGGGCTGGCCAGCGCCTGGTCAGGTATTTCCACCCGAGCGAACCCCGCTATTCTGAAGTCTATCCTCGGCGCCCTCGGGATGCGGGATGCCCGCGCCTTCCACTTCCTGCGCAACTACGGGTTCTGGAGGGGCGTTCGGAGGAGCGTGGGGCGGGGCGACCGCTGGAAGCGCCTCACTGGGTGTACCCGCATCCTGATGTACCACGCCTTCAGCGAGACGGGGGAGTCACCGGGCCGCTACAGGGTCCCCGTGGGCGCCTTCAGGCGACAGATGCTGGTTCTTCGAGCCCTGGGGTACACCATCATCCCACTCGACGAGTATCTGGAGCACCGCTGCAACCACACCCTTCCCCCTCCACGCTCCGTCGTGTTGACTGTGGATGACGGGTACGAGGACTTCTTCTCGGGGGTGCTTCCCATCCTCGAGGCCCGAGGCCTGCCGGCTACACTCTTCGTGGTGACTGGATGCGTTGGGGACGTCAACCGCTGGACCGACGCGGGCGAGCTGGCGGGTCGGCCCATCGGGGGTTGGACCGACCTCGTGTCAGCTCGGGACCAAGGGGTCTCGATGGGTGCGCACACCCGCAGCCATCCGAAGCTTCCGCTCCTCGACCCGGATCGGGCCTGGGAGGAGATCGAGGGATCCAGGAGGGAGCTCGAGCGCAGGCTGGGGGGCCCCGTGGAGTCGTTCGCGTATCCCTTCGGCGAGTCGACCCCCGAGGTGGAAGCGCTCGTCCGGAAGGCCGGCTTCAAGGGGGCACTCGGCGTCCAGGAGGGCGTGAACTCGGTTGCGACCCCGCGCTTCGACCTTCGCCGCATCGAGGTCTTCGGATCGGATGGACTCCTCCGCTTCGGCCTGAAGGTCCTCCTCGGAAGAACTTATCTTCCGAGACTTCGACCGAGGTTCCCTGGAAGGCTGTTGAAGAAGTAGAACGGCTCCCGCGATGGGGTCTTGCCGTCCGGGTCGAGGCGGAGCGCTGAGAGGCGTCTGAGCGGGCGCCGCCTCGAGGCACCGGTCAGTGACCGCAGCCCCCTACTTCCCCGCCTCCTCGGCCTCGCACTGAAAGACGACCGCGGGGAGGAGGTTCAGCGGTTCGAACTCCCAGCGCACCTCGGGGAAGACCCGCTTGAGGTGCGTGCCGATCCGGGGCGAGAACTGGTAGACGAGGAGCATCCCGTCCGGCTCCAGGGCATCGCGGGTCCGCTCCAGGATCCGGTCCCGGACCTCGTCGGGCATGAGGCTGAAGGGGATGCCGGAGAGGACATAGTCCGCCCCCTCGAGCTCCCGCTCGCGAAGCACCTCCCCAATCCCCTCGGCCGACCCGTGCACGACCTCGAGCCGGGGGTCGTCGAAGCTGTCGCCGAGATGGCGCACGAAGTCCTCGTTCGTCTCGAAGGCGATGAGGCGGCCGTCCGGCCGCAGGCGCCGGAGGATCTCTCCCGTGATCGTCCCGATCCCCGGGCCGAACTCGACCACGACCCCGGCCCGCTCCCAGTCGATCGGACGAAGTGTCCGGCGCACGAGGTACCGCGAGCTCGGCACGACCGACCCCAGCATCGCGGGCTCGCGCACGAAGGCGCGGCTGAACCGGAGAATCGAGCGGCGACCGCGGGAAGCAGAAGACCCACTCCGGGGTCGTGTCGGACGGGCATGGTCGTCGGCCATGTGCCTCGTTGAGGAAGCCGGGGGGTGAAGGCGGAAACGCACTTCGAAACCTGCCGGAATCGAGCGGCCTTGGAAAGGGGCAGGAGCGGGCGATCCCACGCCCGCGCTC
>SLDT01000186.1 GCA_007125125.1 Gemmatimonadota bacterium
CGGAGCGGGTACACTACCCGCTCCCCCCCGAGCTCACCGGTCCCGGAGCGCCGCGGGTCGGCGTCTTCAAGGGGTGGGGCGAGTCCCAGCCCTCGGGGTGGACCCGCTGGGTCCTCGACCAGCACGGGCTCGACTACGACACCCTCATGCAGGTCGACATCCGGGAGGGCCGCTTCCAGGGCGAGGTCGACGCGATCCTCTTCCAGGACCGGAGCCCGGCCTCGATCCTGAACGGCCTCTCGCCGAACCAGGTCGCCGCGCCGTACGCCGGCGGCATCGGCCAGGAGGGGATGGCCGAGCTGCGGCGCTTCGTCGAGGGGGGCGGCCGGATCGTCGCGATCGAGGGT
The DNA here is from genome assembly GCA_007125125.1 of Gemmatimonadota bacterium. Classification (GTDB taxonomy): domain Bacteria; phylum Gemmatimonadota; class Gemmatimonadetes; order Longimicrobiales; family Gaopeijiaceae; genus SLDT01. The sequence goes on from SLDT01000186.1 coordinate 348, forward strand.
GCGGCCGACCTCATGATCGGCCTCTTCGACCTCGAGGTCGGGCGGCAGGGCCAGGGCCTGCCCTCGACCGATTTCTTCGTGCCGGGATCGATCCTCAGGATGCATCTCGAGGACCACCCCTTCGTCGCCGGGCTCGAGCGGGAGACGATCGCCTGGTTCCGCGGAAGCGGAGGCGGGGGCGGCTCGCGCGCCTTCACCGTCGATGATCCGCGCATCGAGGTGCTGGCGCGCTACGGCGACGAGAACCCCCTCCTCTCGGGGTGGCTCATGGGACCCGAGCACCTCGCCGGGGGCGCCTCCCTCCTGCGCGCACGGATCGGGGAGGGCGAGGTCATCCTCTTCGGCTTCCAGCCCGACTACCGCGGGCAGTCGTCGGCGACCTGGCCCCTCATCCTGCGCGCGCTCGGGGGCGGGGCGCCGTAAGCGCGGCGGGACGCCCCGGAAGCTCGAGGGGCGGCCCGGAGGCTCAGGGGCCGTCCCGGCCGCTCAGTGGGCGCCCCCGGCCGCCGCGGCCCCTACCAGCGCGCCGCCACGCCCCGCGCGTCGATGTGGACGAAGGGCCCTCGCACCGCGTTCGCTGCGTAGACCGAGAGCCCGCCCGGGCGCACGTGCGCCTCGCCCCGCCGCTCGACCCGTTCCACGAGCCCGGCGAGGAACTCCCCGTCGGCCGTCGTCACGCGCCCGTCGCCCGTCAGGTCGTCCATCTGGCCATTGCCCGTCCGGTCGATGAAGACATCGGCCGCATCGCCCCAGAGGTGGCGGCTCCCGTCCGTCGTGTTCCCGATCGCACGGTTGTAGTGCGGGGTCCGGAAGGCCGACATCAGGAAGAGCGTCTCCGTCTCGATCCCGACCGCGTTCACCTCCTCGAGCACCGCCTCGAGCTTCAGGAGAAGAGGCTCGGAGAGCGCGAGGTAGGGCGGGTCCCCCTCCTGCTTGCAGAGGAACTGTCCTAGGGTGAACCCCGGCGCCACGCGGAGCCCAAGCAGCTCGTCCGTCGCCTCGATGAACCCCTCCGGCGGGTCATCGCGCCCGGGCGCCGGCCGGTACGTCCCGATCCGGTACCCGTTCATCGCCCCGTTCTCGATCCAGTCGAAGGGGTGCAGGACGAGCACGTTCAGGTGGATCGCATCGCCATCATGGGGCGACTCGATCCGGACCGCGTGGGCCCCCGGCGCCTCAGGAGCCCGCCAGCGCCAGCGCCCCGGCGCCTCGGGCGCGTGGAGCCCTGCCTCGGTACGCAGGCGGAAGGCCCCCGGACGCCCTTCCCCCCCGAACCCTTCGGCCTCGAAGACGATCTCCTCGCCCGGGAGCGCGGTGACCGCGAGCACGCGGTAGGGGATCACCACATCGCGCACGCGCACCCGGAAGCTCGCGCGCACCCTCGCCGAGTAGGCGGTCTCGTGCGGGGAGTCGGCGGCGATCGGGACCGCGCCGGGGAGGGGCGGAAGCTCCCTGACCGGGGTCACGGCCAGCTCCGCGAAGGGATCGGGCACCCCCGCCTCGGAGGAAGACACCCCGGGCACCCCCCATTCGGAGGAAGGCACCGCGCGCTCGGCCTCCATCGCCTCCTCCGCACCGGAGAGGAGCACGAAGGGCGACGCGGGAAGGGTCAGGGCGGCAAGGGGAAGAGCGAGTATGACGAGCGCGATCGGCACGAGGCCGAACTGGGCAGATCTCATGCAGCAGCCGGAACGGGGAATCGGGGTCGGCCGGGGCGGAGCGAGCTCAGCTCGGCGGCGCCGCGGCCAGCGCCCGGCTCACCCGGGCGTCACGGTCGTAGATGTCGTCCCGCAACTGAAGCGTACCATCGGCTTCGACCCACGCGGTGAAGTACTGCAGGTGCACCTGGTAGGGGCGCGGGAGGGTCACGGGCACCTCCCGACCGCCAGCAACTACACGCTCGATGCGCTCCGGGGTCCATGATGGATCGTCGCGGAGGAGGTGGGCGGCGAGTTCGAGCGCGCGCTCCACGCGGATGCATCCGGAGCTCAGGAACCTCGCCGCCTGGTCGAAAAGCTCGCGGGCCGGAGTGTCGTGGAGGTACACGTTGTGCCGGTTCGGGAACATGAACTTGACCTTCCCGAGGGCGTTCGAGGGACCGGGTTCCTGACGAATCCAGAAGCGCCGGTTGAAGGTCGCGCCCGTCATCCCGGTCCAGTCGACCGTCGCCGGGTCGACACGGCGGGTCGTGCCCGCCTCGAAGAGGGTCATGTTCTGGCTGGCGAGGTAGCCGGGGTCCTCGCGGATCTTCGGGAGCTGGTCGTTCTGGGCGATCCCCGGGGGCACGTTCCAGTAGGGGGCAAAGGCAAGGTAGGTCATCGTGCCCGAGAAGACCGGGGTCTGGCGGTACGCCCGCCCCACGATCGCCCGCAGGCGCATCGTCTCGACCCCGTCGTCGACCACGCTGGCGAAGAATCCGGGGATGTTCACGAGGATGTGGCGATCGCCGAGATCGGCCGGAAGCCAGCGCCAGCGCTCCAGGTTGACCTTGAGCTGCTCGAGGCGGGCCTCGGCCGGAACGTTCAGGGCAGCGATCGTGAGGCGGCCGACGCGGGCGTCGGCCTGGAGGCCGTGCCGGGTCTGCACCGAGCGCACCACCTCGGCGAGCTCCTCGTCGTAGAGGTCCCGGTCGGGGCCGGAGCGTTCGGGGATCTCGCCGGAGGTCTCGAGCCGGCGCCGCAGCGCGTCGACGCGGGGGGTGCGCATCCCGGGATCGAGGGTCTCCCCTTCGGGGATCGGGGCCCAGCCCCCGGCCTCCACGAACCCCTGGTAGCGGAGCATCGCGGCCTGCATCGCGGCGTAGCGCTCGCCGTAGGGGCGGGTCCGGGCGAGTGCCTGGGCAAGCCCCTCCTCCCCAGAGATCCCCTCGCGCAGGATCGCACCCACGTCGACCCCGTTGCGCGAGGCGGTCCAGTTCGGCTCGATCGTCGTGGGCTCGACCCGCCCGTGGAGGAGGTGCGAGACGTAGAGGAGAAAGCCGTCCGTGAGGAGGAGGTCGAGCTCCGCGCGGCGGGCCGCTTCTTCCTCGCCTCCCTCGCCGAGCCGCACGAAGAGGGAGTCGATCTCCCGCAGGTGGTAGTCCTCCGGACGCAGTCCATCGGCACCGGCGCCCCCGATCGCCTCGTGGACGCGCCTTCCGGCAGGGCTGAGCCCCTCCCGGTCGAGCCAGGCGGGAGCGAAGAGCCGCTCGCGGTAGAAGGAGGGGAGGGTCTCGGTCGACCGGAGCCCCACCCCGGCCGCCCAGACGCGGCCGAGCTCCTGCGCCGCCTCGACCCGGGCGAGGATCTCCGGGGCGACCTCCGGATCGTCACGGTCCTCGGAGGGTTCGTCCCAGGTCAGCGCGCGGGTCGCGTCCGGCTCCACGGTGTCCCGCCCCTCGGCTCCGGGGCTCGTCTCGAAGGAGCACCCCCCGATCAGGAGGCCGAGGAAGGCGACCAGGACGGCACCGTGGGCGGTCCGTCCGGAGCGGGGGCGTCTTGCTCGAAGCATCGGGGGTGTCGGGGGGGAGGGTCGCGTGGCGCCTCCGAGGACGCACGATGCTCAAAGCTCGCCACTCAACGGAGGAAGAGCCAGTGGCCGCCGCGGGTGTTGTCGCCCAGCCTCACCCCCGGGCGCTCTCCCCGGGCGTTCCCTGCCGGCTCTGCGCCCCCGCCGGCCCCTTGGCTTCGTCGTCCAGCCTCGCCCCCGGGCTTTGTCGCCGGCAGGGGCGCAGGCTACCTTGAAAGGGTCCGGAGCCTCGAATTAACGCCAATTAACGCTCTTTTAACGATTCCAGCCCAAGATTTTGCAAGGTTTTCCACAACCAGCCGAGACCGCGGTCATCAGGGCGCCCTCACTTCTACTCGTGGGTGGCGGCCACGCCCACCTCTTCGTTCTCGAGTCGCTCGCGCGGGACGACTGGCCCGCGGTGGAGGTGACCCTCGTCTCGCCCGAGCCGCACCACCACTACTCCGGGATGGTGCCCGGGTACCTGTGCGGGAGCTACGACGAGGCCCGGCTCCGCTTCGACCTGCGGGCGCTCTGCACTGCGGCGGGCGCCCGCTTCCGCCCCGGACGAGCGGTGGCCCTCGACCTCGAAGCGCGCACCCTCGCCCTCGAGGAGGGCCCCTCCCTTCCCTTCGATCTCGTCTCCTTCGACATCGGCTCCGTGCCTGCCGCGCTCGACACGCCCGGCGTCCGGGAGCACGCGGCGACCGTGCGGCCGATGAGCCGCGCCATCGAGCTCCGGGAGCGACTGGACGCCCTCATCGGGAGGGGCGCACCGGAGGCACCCGTCGAGGTGGCGGTCGTGGGGGCGGGCGCGGGCGGGTTCGAGGTGGCCCTCGCGATGGAAGCCCGGATCCGCGCTTCCGGTTCGACGCCCCGCGTCCGTTTGCTCGAGGCGGGCCCCGAACCCCTCGCCGAGTTCGAGCCCGACGTGCGCCGCCGGACCACGCGGATCCTGAGCGATCGAGGGGTGGAGCTCCGGACCGGGGCACGAGTGACCGCGGTCAGGCCCGACCGGGTCGAGGTGGAAGGCAGCCCGCCGATCAACTCGTCGCTCACCGTCTGGCTCGCCGGCGCCGCGGCACCACCTCTCTTCGGGAGGGGAGACGGGGCCGGGCCCCCGACGGACGAGGCCGGATTCCTGCGGGTCGACCGGACGCTGCGAGCCGTGGGGGGAGTGCCCGTCTGGGGCGCCGGCGACTGCATCGCGCTCGAAGGACACCCCGAGATGCCGCGCGCCGGCGTCTACGCCGTGCGCCAGGGTCCCGTCCTCGCCCGCAACCTCCGGGCGGCGCTCGAGGGTGAGGAGCCCGAGAGCTATTCTCCGCAGGAGTCCTTCCTCTCGATCATGAACACCGCCGACGGCAGGGCTCTCCTGCGCTGGAAGCGACTCGTCAGCCACAGCCCTCCGGCGTGGTGGCTGAAGGACTGGATCGACCGCCGCTTCATGCGTCGCTTCGGCCTTTCCTGACCGGGACGCGATCGGCTGGGCTGGACACATTCGGATGCCGTCCGATGGCTCATCGAGCGGCTCGATTCGGGAACGAGCCCGCCGTGAGCCTCACCTCAAGGCGAGAACACCACGGGTTCAGCGGTGGCTGCAGCACGGGCTTGCGGCCCCAGCCGGGATGGTTCAGCCGATGTCCAGGAGTCGCGCGGCCTCGACAACGGGTGGCATGGTGATGTCGAGAGGAAGCGGGGCGCCGTAGGTGATGGCGTCCGCCGGGATCCGGTCGCGGAAGAGGACGGTGGTGTGCCACTCGCCCCAGAAGGCGGACCACCAGCGGAGGCCCGCGTGCCCGCGAGCGCGGAGGGTGGACGCAATCCGCTGGGTGAGCCGACGGTCTCGATACGCCGGTCGATCCGCGGTGATCTGGAGCTTGGTGAGCGCAGCGGGCTCGCAGAGGTCCTCGAGCCTCGGCCACAGGTCCGATGCGAGACTTCCCGAAACCAGCGCGTAGCGATGCCCCCAGACGGTGAGATCGTCGTTCGTGAGCGGTTCGGGGGAGTTGCGGTAGGCCTGGATCATCTCGGCGACCGCGTGCTCCGGACTCCCGGCGAGGTAGATGACGCCGCGTGCACTGCCGCGCAGGTCGAACCGGTTGCGCCCCTGACCCCCGGGTACGAAGGAGGCCGAGAAGCGTTCGCCCTCCGCCGCATCGGGATCCCAGGGAAAGACCCGCCAGAGCGGGCCCGGATTCATGCGTAGGCCCCGCCCTTCTGGGCTTCGATCGCCGCGATCACATCGGCGATGCGCCCTTCTTTCAGAACGCTGATGGGGCGTCGGTCGTCGAGGTGCGCATTGACGCCGGTCAGCCACTTCGGGATCGAACTCTCGGCGAGGAACCCGGAAAGGAGCGCGATCACGGCGTCGAGACCGATGATGCGGTCCCGATTCTCGGGATCGGGCCTCTGACCCTCGCGCCAGCGGCGCGGCTGCGCCCGGCTCACATCAAGGAGGTCGGCGACGGCAGCATCACTGCCCAGGATGCGCGTGACACGCTCGAGGCGCTCAGTGACGCGCGCGGGATCCGAACCCTCCGGCACCGACGTGCGCCGCCTGCGTGAGGAGTGTTTCACTCGGGCCATGATCGTCGTGGGGTTCGAGGGTATCGGCTATGTGCTACAAATAACGTAGCGCGCCTCGGTTCGAGCGCAAGGCCCGATTGCACGGGAGCGTCCATGGGGGTGTCATGGACCGAGCCTCTGGGAAAGCAGGAGCAGGCCAGGCCCCGGCAGCCGGCGGACCCAGCAGCGCGAGTGTCCAGGACACCCCCCCATGGACGCTGCCCGGCCGCGAACCCGAAGCCCCCCGATGGGGACGCTGCCCGTCAGTGCCAGTGCCCCCCCGCGCTCGCGCCGGCACCC
>SLDT01000095.1 GCA_007125125.1 Gemmatimonadota bacterium
AGCCCCCGCGCTCCTCCTCACCCTCGTTCTCGCGGCGACGGGCGCCCTGGCCCTCGCACCACCGGGCGCCCACGCCCAGGACGCCCCGCCCCCGCCCCCGCCCGAACGCGAGCTCGAAGTCTGGCTCCTCACGATCGACCGGGGCGACGAAGTCTGGGAGATGTTCGGGCACAACGCGCTCCTCATCCGGGACCCCGCGACCCTCCAGGAGCTCGCCTGGAACTGGGGCCTCTTCAACTTCGAGGACGTCGACTTCATCCCGCGCTTCCTTCGGGGCACGATGCGCTACACGATGGGACCGGTCGAGGCCGACCTCCTACTCGACAGCTACGCCCGTGCGAACCGGACGATCTGGGCGAACCGCGTCCAGCTCACCCCCGATCAGGCCCGGGAGCTCGACGCCTTCGTCCGCTGGAACTTCCTTCCGGAGAACCGCCCCTACATCTACGACTACTTCCGGGACAACTGCTCCACCCGGGTGCGCGACGCCCTCGACCGCGTCCTCGGGGGCGCCCTCCACGAACGCTTCGCGGACCAGCCCACCGCCCATTCCTGGCGCTGGCAGGCCCGCCGCATGGTGCAGACCGTCACCTGGGTCGACATGGGGCTCAACTTCCTCCTCGGCCTCAGAGGCGACCGGGCGATCTCGGCCTGGGAAGCCATGTTCCTCCCGGTCGAGCTCATGGAGCACCTCGAGACGATGGAGGTGAGCGGGCCGGACGGGGTCATGCGCCCCCTCCTCGGTCCCCGCGAAGTCATCTTCGACGCGCAACGGCCTCCGACCCCGGAAGGCGCGCCCCCCTTCGCCTTCCGCTGGGTCATCCTCGGACTCCTCGGTGCCGCCCTCTTCCTCCTCGCGGGCGGAGGGTTCGGAGGATCGGAGAGGGCACGGCGCTGGGTCCCCACCCTCGGAGGCTTCCTCTGGGGCGCCTTCACCGGCCTCCTCGGACTCATCCTCGTGAGCTCCTGGTTCACGGACCACGTGTTCATCCACCGGAACATGAACCTCCTCCAGGCGAGCCCACTCGGCCTCGTTCTGGCGGGCCTCCTCCTCGCCCTGGCCCTCCGTCCGGACGGGTGGAAGGGCAGGCGAGGGCAGGCAGCGCTCCTCCTCGCCGCCACGATCGCGGGCCTCTCCGTCGCTGGCGCCCTCCTGCAGCTCTTCCCTCCCCTGCGCCAGGGGAACCTCGAGGTGCTGGCCCTCGCGATCCCCATCCACCTCGGCCTGCTGGCCGCCGTCGCCGAGTGCCGACGCACCCTCCCGGCCGTGCCCGACGAGGCCCACTCACCGACCCGTCCCACCCCGAAGCGCGGCCAGCGCAAGAAGGGAAAGCCATGATCGAGCAGAGCCCCGGAGTCCGCGCCGAAGCCTGGGCACCCGCCAGCGTGGGGAACGTTTGCGTCGGCTTCGACCTCCTCGGACACTCCCTCGGGGGCGCCGGCGACCGGGTCCGCATCGAACGCATCGACGACCCGGACCCTGCTGCACCGGTCGTGATCGAGCCGATCGAGGGGCTCCCCATCGACCTCCCGCTCGACCCCTCGAAGAACACCGCCGGAGCCGCCCTCCTCGCGATGCACCGTGCCCTCGACCTGGAAGCCGGCTTGCGGGTCCGAATCACGAAGGGAATCCCGCTCGGCTCCGGGATGGGAGGCTCCGCGGCCTCGGCCGTCGCCGCCGTCGTGGCGGCGAACGCCCTCCTCGAGCGACCCCTCGCCCGCGAGGCGCTCTACCCCTTTGCCCTCGCCGGCGAACGGATCGCGAGCGGAAGCCTCCACGGCGACAACGTCGGCCCCCAGCTCGTCGGAGGGCTCGTCCTCGCGCTCCCCGAGCGGCTCGTCCGAATCCCCGTCCCCGAGGGCCTCTGGTGCGCCCTCGCCCACCCGCACCTCGAGCTCGAGACGCGCCGGGCTCGAGCCGTCCTGGCCGAGCCCTTCGCCCTCGAGGCCGTCGTCCAGCAGACCGCCGCCCTCGCCCAGGTCCTCGCCGCCTGCTACACGGACGACACCGGGCTCCTCGATGGGGCGATCCGTGACGTCCTCGTCGAGCCCCGCCGAGCACCCCTCATCCCCGGGCTCGACCGGGTCCGCAGCGCCGCCCTCGCGACGGGCGCCCTCGGGGCGGGCATCTCGGGCGGGGGTCCGAGCCTCTTCGCCTGGACCACCGACGAGGCCGGCGCCACCCGCGCCGCCGAGGCCATGGGCGAGGCCTTCGCCGAGGAGGGACTCGAGGCCGACCTCTTCACCGGCCCCGTCGCGGGCCCCGCAGCCCGCGTCCTCGGGAGGGAGCCCTGATCGTCCGCTCGACCCGAGCCCCCGCCACCGACGCAGGGGTCTCGCTCTCGCGCGCCCTCTCCGAGGGACTCGCCCCCGACGGGGGCCTCTACCTCCCCGACCCCCTCCCCTCCCTCACCGAGGAGGAGCTCGCCCGCCTCGAGGAGGCCGCCCTCGCCCCCGACCCCGCCGAGGCCCTCGCCGGGGTCGCCACCGGACTCCTCGCCCCCTTCTTCGCCGGGGACCCTCTCGAGCCCGCGCTCGAGGCCATCGCCCGCGAAGCCTTCCGCCCGGGGGTGAGCCTTCGCCCCCTCGCCGACGCCCGGCGCCACGGAGGGCCGGGTGGGCCCGAACAGGGACTCCTCGAGCTCTTCCACGGTCCGACGGCCGCATTCAAGGACTACGCCGCCCGCTTCCTCGCCCGGGCCCTCGCCGCCCTGCCGGCCGAGGGGGAGCGGCACGTCCTCGTTGCCACCTCGGGCGACACCGGGAGCGCCGTCGCCGCCGCCTTCCATCGCCGCCCCGGCTTTCGCGTCACCCTCCTCTACCCGGCCGAGGGGGTCTCGCCCCGCCAGGCCCACCTCCTCGGCTGCTTCGGCGACAATGTGCGCGCCTTCGAGGTCCGCGGAAGCTTCGACGACGCCCAGCGGCTCGTGAAGGAGGCCCTCGGCGACCCCGATCTGCGCGCCCACGCCGGCCTCACGAGCGCGAACAGCATCTCCCTCGGGCGACTTCTCCCGCAGATGGCCTGGTTCGCCCTCGCCGCCCTGCGTCACCGCGCCGGCGCAGAGACACCCCCCGGCTTCATCATCCCGAGCGGCAACTTCGGCCATGGCCTGGCCTGCCTCTGGGCCCGCGAGATGGGGCTCCCGATCGGGGACGTCCTCCTCGCCACGAACCGGAACCGCGCCCTCGTGGACTGGATCCGGACCGGCCGCGCCGAGCCCCGCGCCACCCTGCGGACCCCCGCGAACGCGATGGATGTCGGGATCCCGAGCAACCTCGAGCGGCTCCGCGCGCGGCACCCCGACCCGGCCCCTCTTCGGCTCGCGACGGGAGGGTTCCTCGACGCCCGCGCCGTCGACGATGAGGCCATCCGCGAGACCCTCGCCGAGGCGCCCCGCCGCTGGGGCGTCGTCGTCTGCCCGCATACCGCCTGCGCCCTCCACCTCCTGGGAGAGCTCCGCGACGCTGGCGACCCCCGCCCCTGGATCGCCCTCGCCACCGCGCACCCCGCGAAGTTCCCGGAGGTCGTGGAGCCCCGGATCGGGGAGCGGGTACCGTCGTCTCCCGGCGTCGACGCACTCCTCGAGCGCCCCGCCTCGGCCGAGCCGCTCGAGCCCGACCCCGGCGCCCTCACCCACATCCTCAGGAGATCCCGATGAGCGAGAACCCGATGGCCACCGAACTCCCGAGTCTCCTGACCCGGGTCCTCCTCGAGATCGAGGGGCTCCGTCGTGCCGGCGCTCCCACCGCCGAGGAGTGGCGCGGGGCGCACGAGGAGCTCGAGCGCTTCGCGTCACGCCAGAAGAACCTCGTGCCGCGAGAGCTCGCCGAGGAGGTCGAGGCCAGCATCGAGGCGGCCCGGGGCGCCCTCACGCGCCAGGACGTGGAAGGGGCACGCGAGGCTCTCCTCGGGATCGGCCGCGCCCTCGACGCCTGGGTCCGGAACCAGCGCGACCTCTGAGCCGGACGCCCGCTCCGGTCCCCCGGGCCCACAGCCTCGACGCGCCCCCCCTGCGCCTCTACATTTCTCGGTCCCTCCCCTCCCCACCCCGAGCCGAATGAAGCGCGTCCTCGTTACCGGAGCCCTCGGACAGATCGGAACCGAACTCGTCGCCAGCCTCCGGGAGGGGCTCGGCGACGAAAGCGTCCTCGCAACCGACCTCCGCGCCCCCGCGCCCGACCACCCCCTCGCCGACGCCGGCCCCTTCCGGCAGCTCGACTGCACCGACGGATCGGCCCTCGCCCGCGCCGTGCGCGACGCCCGCGCCGACACCGTCTTCCACCTCGCCGCCCTCCTCTCGGCTGTCGGGGAGAAGCGCCCCATGGAGGCCTGGCGGGTGAACCTCGGGGGGCTCATGGAGGTCCTCGAGGTCGCACGGGAAGAAGGCACCGCGCTCTTCACACCCTCCTCGATCGCCGCCTTCGGACAGGACACTCCCCCGGACCCCACCCCGCAGGACACCCTCCAGCGCCCCACCACGATGTATGGCGTGACGAAGGTCGCCGGGGAGCTCCTCTGCGACTACTACCACACGCGCTTCGGGGTCGACGCGCGCGGGCTCCGCTACCCGGGGCTCATCTCGCACAGCGCGCCCCCCGGCGGGGGCACCACGGACTGGGCCGTGGAGATCTTCCACGAGGCGCTTGACCGCGGTCACTACACCTGCTTCCTCGGCCCGGACACCCAGCTCGACATGATGTACATGCCCGACGCCGTACGGGCCGCGATCGAGCTCATGGAGGCCGACCCGGCGCGGCTCCGCCACCGGAACGCCTTCAACGTCACCGCGATGCAGCTCGCCCCCGCCCGGCTCGCGGAGGCGCTCGCGGCGCGCATTCCCCGCTTCGCGATCGACTACGAGGTCGACCCCGTGCGGCAGGCCATCGCCGACTCCTGGCCCCGCCGCCTCGATGACTCGGCCGCCCGCGGGGAGTGGGGATGGGAGCCCCGCTGGACCCTCGACGCGATGGTCGATGACATGCTCACCGAACTGAGGGCTGCTCGCACAGCCGCGCCCGCCGGTGAGGGTGCGAGCGCAGTGACCCTTCCCCCCGACAGCAGAGGCTGAACTCCGATGCCCCAGGATCGACTGAAGACCGCCCTCGATGCCCATGTCCGCGACCTCGAGGAGGCGGGCACCGCGAAGGGACGCGAACTCATCGTGACCCGCGCCCACCCCCCGACCGAGGACCGGAGTGCCCGCTTCGAGCTCGAGGGGTTCGACGGACGGCGCTTCATCCGCATGAACTCGAACAGCTACCTCGGGCTATCCTTCGACCCCAGGCTCCTCGAGGCCGAGGAGGAGGGCGCGCGCGCGTACGGGGCCGGACCGGGTGCCGTTCGCTTCATCAGCGGCTCCTACGACGTGCACCGGGACCTCGAGGCCGCTCTGGCCGCCTTCCATGGGCGGGAGGCGGGAATGATCTTCTCCTCGGCCTACGCCACCGTCCTCGGGACCCTCGTGCCCCTCATCACCCCCGACACGGTCGTCCTGAGCGACGAGCTGAACCACAACTGCATCATCAACGCGATGCGGCTTGCCCGCCCGCGGGCCAAGGTGATCTACGGGCACAACGACCTCGATGCGCTCGACGAGGGACTCCGCGCGCACGAGGGCAAAGCGGCGCGGGCCGTCGTCGTGACGGACGGGATCTTCTCGATGCGGGGCGACCATGCGCCCCTGGACCGCATCATGGAGCTCGCTCGGGCCCATGATCACCGGTACCCGGAGAACGTCGTCGTCGTCGTTGACGACTCCCATGGGGTCGGGGCCTTCGGGGCGACCGGGCGCGGGACCGAGGAGTTCACGGAAGCGGCCCCCTCCGAGCTCCTGATCGGCACCCTCGGGAAGGCCTTCGGCGTGAATGGCGGCTACGTCGTGGGCGACGAGGGGGTGATCCGCTTCCTGCGCGAGAGTGCACCCACGTACATCTACTCGAACCCGATCACCCCGGGTGAGGCCGCCGCATGCCTGCGGGCCCTCGAGATCGTGGACTCGGACGAAGGGCGCGAACGGCTTGCCCGCCTCCGGGCGCTTACCCGCCGCTTCGAGGAGGGGCTGGGACGCGTGGGGATCGAGACGATCCCGGGAGCGCATCCGGTCGTGCCTCTCATGATCCGCGACACCGCACGGACCCGTGCGCTCGTCGAGCACCTCTTCGACCACGACGTGCTCGTGACGGGGCTCACCTACCCGGTCGTGCCGCGGGGCGACGAGGAGATTCGGACCCAGATCAATGCCGACCACACCTTCGAGGACCTCGACCGGGTCCTCGAGGTCCTCGACGCCTTCCCCGGCTGACCGGGGTCAGGGCGGGATTCGGCCCCGCTCCCTGGCCCCCGGAAGGGTGACATCAAGGGAGAGCGAGCTCGCCTCGAGGAGCTCGCTCCGAGCACCCGCCCGCTCGAGAACCCGCGACGCATAGGGCTCGATCACCGCCGATGGCCCCGCTACCCGCCAGGTTGCCGTCGTGGGACCTCCCCGGTAGTCGACCTCGACGAGGATGTCCCCGAGTACCCAGGTGTGTCCCTCGACTCGCCCGACGGGCTGGTTCAGTGCGAGGGCACTCGCCATGGCCTCGCGCGAGACGAAGCGGCCCCGCAGCTCGGCCCCCATGATGCCGGTCTCGCGCCAGAAGCGCTGCCCCACCTCGAGGATCCGATCCGCCTCCGGATCGCGCGGCGGG
>SLDT01000249.1 GCA_007125125.1 Gemmatimonadota bacterium
GCGGTGGGTGCCTTCCTCCTGGCTGCGGGATGCGGTGTGGGGGAGCCGGAGCGAGCGGCGGAGGCCGCGCCCGGGGATGCGGGCGCTGGGGATGCGAGCCCGGGGGACGAGGTGGCGCCGGCCGCGCCTCCTTCGACCGATGTTGCGGTGTTCAGCGTCTATCCGCACCTGGACCACCTCCATGCCGGTTCCTTCGTGCGGGTCACGGATCGGCCGGAGTACGACAACCAGCCCTTCTTTCTGGACGAGGACCGGATGGTCTTCGTGGCGCAGGGGGACGGGGGGCAGACGGAGGTGGCGATCTACCACATTGCGGCGGACTCGGTCGAGGTGTGGACGGCGACGCCCGAGAGCGAGTACTCGCCGCGGCCGGTGCCGGGGCGCGAGGCGCTCTCCGCGGTCCGGGTCGAGCTGGATGGGACTTCGCAGCACCTGGTGGTGATCCCCCGGGGGCCCGAGGGGAGAGCGGGTGAGGCCGAGCGGCTTCTGCCCGAGCTGGCCGACATCGGGTACTACGCCTGGGCGGGGCCGGAGCGGGTGGCGCTCTTCCGAGTCGGTGAGCCGGTGAGCCTGCATCTTGCGGATCTCTCGTCGGGCGAGGTGCGCCATGTGCAGGACTCGATCGGGCCGACGCTGCAGAGCATCCCGGGCGAGGAGGGGGTGAGCTTCGTGGACCGGCGGGATCCGGAGCGGCCGATTCTCAGGCGGCTCGACGGGGCGACGGGGGAGGTGCGCGAGGTGGCGCCTCTTCCTTCGGCCGAGGCCGAGCATGCCTGGCTCTCGTCGGCGACGGTGCTCATGGCCGACGGGGGCACGATCTACCGTTCGACCGGAGATCCGGAGGCGCCCTGGCATCCGATTCTCGAGCTGGGCGAGGTCCTGGACGAGGGATTCACCCGGTTCGCGGTCAGCCCCTCGGGGCTCCGGATGGCGATCGTTCTTCGGCGGTAGGGGGCGGCACTCCGTCCTGGGTGCGGTGCACCCGGGGCGAGCACTCTCGCCGCACTCTCGTTCGGCGTCGGCGGCGGCGTCGGGGGCTGCGCCGGACCCCGTGTCTTGCCTTCCGGGCAGATGGCGGCCTACCTTGGCTTCGCCCCGGCTTGCCAGGTGACAGGGCGTTCACCTTTCCGGTCTGCCTTCGCCTCACCTGCTGCCCCGACCGGGGGCGGGCATCCCCGCCAACCATGTCTTCACCGGCACCCCCGAAGGAACCTCCAATGCTCCGAAACTCGCCCCCACCGCTCCGTTGCCAGGCCCTGTCCAGGAGTGCCTGCCCTGCCCTGTCAGCCGGCGGCGTCTCGGTCGCCCGGGCGTGGGCGCGTGCGGCGGTGCTCCTCGCCTTTGTGGCCATGGTCGGCTCGGTCGCTCCGCTGGCCGCACAGGGGGTGCCCTCTCTCTACGAGCCGGGGATCTCTCCCGACGGCTCGGAGATCGCGTTCGTGTCGGGCGGAAACATCTGGACCGTCTCGTCCGATGGCGGCGCGGCCCGGCTTCTCGTGGCGCACTCGGCCAACGAGTCACGCCCTCTCTACTCGCCGGACGGCTCGACGCTGGCCTTCAACTCGAACCGGAACGGGGGGCAGGACATCTTTCTCCTGGACCTCGAGAGCGGTGAGGTCCGGAGGCTCACGCACGACTCGGGCTCGCAGCAGCTCACCGGGTGGTCGGCCGATTCGGAGTGGGTCTACTTCAGCTCGAGCACCGAGGATGTGAGCGGGATGCACGATGTCTTCCGGGTGCGGGCATCGGGCGGGACGCCCATGGCGGTCTCGGCGGACCGCTACGAGACCGAGTTCTTCGCCGCCCCGGCGCCGGACGGGAGGCGGATCGCGATCTCGAGCCGGGGGCGCATGGCCCAGAGCCAGTGGTGGAGGAACGGGCACTCCCACATCGACGAGGCCGAGATCTGGATCGTCGAGAAGGCGAACTCGTCCGGTGAGTCCCCGACCTTCACGCGGTTGTCGGCCGGAGGCAAGAACCTCTGGCCCATGTGGAGCCCCGAAGGGGACGAGGTCTGGTTCATGTCGGACCGCTCCGGTACCGAGAACCTCTGGGTGGCAGGAGTGCCCGGAGGCGAGGCCGAGCAGGTCACCGGCTTTCGGGATGGGCGCCTCCTCTGGCCGAGCATGAGTGCCGATGGCACGACGATCGCCTTCGAACGCGACCTCGGGATCTGGGTGCTCGATGTGGCGCAGCGAACACCCCGCAAGCTCGAAATCCGCCTCGTGGGCGCAATCGAGGGACCCGGACCGGAGGTCCGCAGTCAGAACTCCGGGTGGAGTGACATGACCGTGTCGCCCGACGGGGAGAAGTGGGCCTTCACCGCCGGGGGCGACGTCTGGGCGACGACGATGGAGGGCGGCGTGCCGGCCACCCGGGTGACCCGCACCCCCGCCGAGGAGGGAGACCTCACCTGGTCCCCCGATTCCAATGAGATCCTGTACACCTCGTGGCGGAGCGGAACACCGAAGATCTGGGCGTGGGATTTCGTGGGCGAGACCGAGCGAGCGGTCACCACCGGAGCGGGGCGGGACCAGCTTCGCGGGTTCTCACCCGACGGGACGTGGCTCGCCTGGACGCGCTTCGTGAACGATCGGAGGGAACTCCACATCCGCAACTGGGAGACGGGTGAGGAGCGGCGGCTCGCCACCGGCCTTGCGGGTGGGATTGCCTGGTCGCCGGACAGCCGGTGGATCGCCTACGGGGGAGAGACGAACGAGTTCAGCAATGTGATGGTCGTTCCCGTCGAGGGAGGCGAGCCGCAGCAGATCAGCTTTGTCGCGAGCAGCTCGTTCGGGTCGGTCGACTGGAGTGCCGATGGAACGTACATCGTCTATCGCACGGCGCAGCGGACCGAGCCTGGCCGGCTCGTCAAGATCGACCTCGTGCCCCTGAACCCGACCTTTGACGAGGACCGGTTCCGCGATCTGTTCAACCGGCCTGACCAGGAACCGCCTCCGGATTCGGCCGACGTCTCGGCCGCCGATGCTCCTGCCCGCGACGAGACGCTGCGGGAACCCGCAGAGGTGCCCGACGCCGTCAGGATCGAATTCGAGGGGATCCGCCGTCGGGGGGCGATCGTGAACACGAACTTCTCTGTCGGCCAGGTGCTCCTGAGCCCCGACGGAGAGACGGGCGTGCTGACCGGAGACGGAGCCCTCCACCGGATCACCTTCGGCCCGAACGGGGACATCGACATCAACCGGATGGACGTCAGCGGGAGCCCGCTCTCCTGGAGCAGGGACGGAAGGCGGCTCTACGTCTCCCAGGGAGGACAGCTCCGCGTTGTCACGATGCCGGGTGGACAGACCCGGACCGTCTCGACCTCCGTCTCCTGGGACGAGGACTTCCACGTCACGAAGGTCGCCGCCTTCGAGCAGGCCTGGGGCGAGATGCGCGACGGGTTCTACGACCCGGAGCTGCATGGCACGGACTGGGAGGCGGTGCGCGACCGCATGCGCCCCTTCGTCGAGGGTGCGCGCACGCGGGCCGAGTTCAGTCGGATCATGAACCTGATGCTGGGCGAGCTGAATGCTTCGCACCTGGGGCATTCCGGGCGGACCGGCGCGCCGCAGGGGGGCGACGGTGCCTCGACCGGACGACTCGGGCTGCGCTTCGATCGCCATGCCTATGAGCAGGAAGGTCGCTTCGTCGTGCGCGAGATCGTCGAGCTCGGGCCGGTCCACATCGCCGGAGGGATCGAGGTCGGCGACGAGATTGTCTCGCTCGATGGCACCCCCCTCGAAGGGGACACCGACCTCCACCACCTCCTGCGGGATGCAGTGGGCAGGAAGGTCGTGCTCGGGGTGCGGAGCGGAGGTGGAGGAGCGCCCCGGACGGTCGAGGTGCTGACGATTTCGGGAGGCGCGGAGGGTCAGCTCATCTATCGGAACTGGGTCGAGAGCCGCCGGGCCTACGTGGACGAGATCAGCGGTGGAAGGCTGGGCTATGTCCACATCGCCTCGATGTCCGAGGGCGCACTCAACCAGTTCATCTTCGATCTCGACCAGCAGAACCACGCGAAGGACGGGGTCGTGATCGACGTGCGGAACAACAATGGCGGGTTCGTGAACGTCTACGCGATCGACATTCTGAACCGTCCGAACTACTTCACCATGCAGTCCAGGGGGAGCGCGGTCGCGGCGCCGTCGCGCGCCCGGCTCGGCCAGCGCGCGCTTCTCGCACCCACTGTGCTGGTGACGAACCGGCACACCCTCTCCGACGGGGAGGACTTCGCGGAGGGGTACCGCGAGCTCCAGCTGGGGCAGGTGGTCGGGGAGCCGACGGCCGGGTGGATCATCTTCACCGGGAGCCGCTCGCTGGTCGACGGGACCTCGATCCGGATGCCGGGCACCTTCATCCGGGACAACCGCGGGCAGAACATGGAACTCAACCCTCGCCCCGTTGACGTGCCGGTGGAGCGGCCGACCGGAGAGTGGTATCAGGGGCGCGACAGCCAGCTCGATGCCGCGGTGCAGGTCCTCCTGCGGCAGCTCGCGGACTCCGATACGGAATGATCCGAGGAGGTGCTCGGAGGAGGTTGACCGGGTCGGGATCACGATCGAGCACTCGGGTCGGCCGAGTGCGCTCGAGCGCTCTCGAGCCGGGCCCTCGCTCGGCGCCTGGGCTCACCCCTCCGCCGGCACCTTCACGCAGGCCACGAGCTGGCCGTCGCCCTTGTCCTCGAGCGGGGGCGGGGCGGCGAGGCACTCCTCGTCCTTGAGCGGGTTCGGACACCGCGGGTAGAAGGGGCACCCGGGGAGCTGCTCCGAGGACGAGGGCACGTCACCCGGCAACAGGATCCGCTCCGGGCGCTGCCGCGGGTCCGGCACCGGCACCGCCGAGAGCAGCGCCTGCGTGTAGGGCATGAGCGGGTTCTCGAAGAGGGTGTCGACCTCGGCCAGCTCCACGATCCTGCCGAGGTACATCACGGCCACCCGGTCCGAGATGTGGCGCACCACCGAGAGATCGTGCGCGATGAAGAGGTAGGTCAGCCCGAGCTCGTCCTGGAGCGCCTCGAGGAGGTTGATGACCTGCGCCTGCACCGAGACGTCGAGGGCCGAGACCGGCTCGTCGCAGACGATGAGGTCGGGCTCGACCGCGAGCGCCCGCGCGATCCCGATCCGCTGCCGCTGCCCCCCCGAGAACTCGTGCGGGTAGCGGAGCGCCTGCTCGGGACGAAGCCCCACCCGGTCCAGGAGCTCGGCCACCCGCCGGTTCGCGGCCTCCCCGCGGGCCAGGCCATGGATCCCGAGCACCTCGCGCAGCGCCTCCGCGACCGTGATCCGGGGGTTCAGCGACGAGAAGGGGTCCTGGAAGATGATCTGCATGCGGCGGCGAAGCGCCCGCAGCTCCTTCGTGGCCATCGTCGTGACCTCGCGCCCCTCGAAGCGCACGCTCCCCTCGGTCGGCTGCACGAGGCGCAGGATCGATCGCCCCGTGGTCGTCTTGCCGCACCCCGACTCCCCGACGAGCCCGAGGGTCTCGCCCCGCCGCAGCTCGAAGGAGATGCCGTCGACGGCGCGCACGACGCCGGCGGCGCGCCCGAGAAAGGCCCCCCCGCGGATCGGGAAGTGCATCGCGAGATCGCGCACCTCGAGGATCGTCTCCCCGGGGGGGCGCGGCTCGGCGGGGACCTCATCGCCGGCACCGAAGCCGAACCCGCCCCCCTCGGCCAGCTCGGCCCCCCGCCGCTCCGGCTCCTCGGTGAGCCAGCAGCGGCTCCTCCGGCCGGCGGCCCGGGCCCCGTCCACGGGGGGCTCCGCGAGCGAAGGGGCCTCCTCGGCGCACTTCTTCCAGGAATAGGGGCAGCGCGCCTCGAAGCGGCACCCTTCCGGCCAGTCGATGGGGGAAGGCACCAGCCCCGGGATCACCGCCAGGCGCTCCTCCCGCCGTCCGATGTGCGGGATCGAGCGCAGGAGCCCCTCGGTGTAGGGGTGGTGCGGTGCGTGGAAGAGGTCGTCGACGGGGCCCTCTTCGGCGATCTGGCCGGCGTACATCACGACGACGCGGTCGCACATCTCGGCCACGACGCCCATGTCGTGCGTGATAAGGAGGATGGCCATCCCGAGCTCGTCCTGGAGCCGCCGGAGGAGTTCGAGGATCTGGGCCTGGATCGTGACGTCGAGGGCGGTGGTGGGCTCGTCCGCGATGAGGAGGCGGGGGTCGCAGGCGAGCGCCATGGCGATCATGACGCGCTGACGCATGCCCCCGGAGAGCTGATGGGGGTACTCGTCGATGCGCTGCTTCGGGGCGGGGATGCCGACGAGGTTCAGGAGCTCGAGGGTGCGCTCGCGGACCTCGGCGGGGCCGATCGAGCGGTGCCGGCGGAGCGCCTCGCCGATCTGGTCCCCGACCTTGAACACGGGGTTCAGGGAGGTCATCGGCTCCTGGAAGATCATCCCGATCTCGTTGCCCCGGATCCGGCGCATCCGGGATTCGCTCGCGGCGACGAGCTCCTCGGGGCCGTTCGTGCCGCGGAACTCGATGCGCGACCCGGGCTGGATGCGCCCGGGGGGCTGCGGGATGAGCCGCATGATCGAAAGGGCGCTCACCGACTTGCCGCACCCGGACTCCCCCACGATGCCGAGGGTCTCGCCGGGGCTCACCTCGAAGGAGACCCCGTCGACCGCGCGCACGACGCCGTCCTGGGTGTGGAACCAGGTGCGCAGGTTCTCGACGCGGA
>SLDT01000196.1 GCA_007125125.1 Gemmatimonadota bacterium
AGCGCAGGGGGTCGTCCGCGCGGGTGCCGGGGCGATCGGGGGCCGCGGGGGCGGGCGGGGCGGGGGGGTGCGGCGCCTCCGGGGACGTCTTGGCCTCGTCGTCGTCGTCGGGTGCGGCGTCGGGCCGGCTCCGGACGAGGACGAGGCCGCAGAGGACGACGAGAATGATCCAGAGTCCGTAGCTCTGGCTCCAGACTTCCTGCTGCCGGAGGACTCCGGCGTGGGGCTCGAGAACGAAGGGATAGCCGATGAGCGCCGCGAGGCTTCCCACATTGCTGGCGGCATAGAGAAAGTAGGGGTCTCGGCGGTCCGAGTGCCCGGAGCCCGCGAACCATGCCTGTACGAGGGGGGCGGTGCTCGAGACGAGGACGAAGGGGATCCCGACGGCCGTCGAGAGCAGGAGGAGCACCGAAAGGGTCGGGTCGGTTCCGGCAGCGGGTGCCCATCCGTCGGGCAGCGCGATGGGAAGCGCCGCGATCGAGAGCGCGAGAAGGCCAAGGTGCACGAATGCGTGCCGACGCACGCCGAGGAGGCTCACCCCCAGGTGGGCATAGAGGTAGCCGACGAGGAGCCCCCCCTGGAAGAAGAGGAGGGAGGTGGTCCAGACGGCGGCGCTCCCCCCGAGCAGGGGAAGAAGCGCCTTCCCCATCACCGGCTGGATGACGAAGACGAGGAAGGCGCTGACCAGCAGGGTGCTGGTGAAGAGGGGGAGGAGGAGCCTCCGGATCACCTTCCCCTGCGCACGGCCTCGAGGAGTCCGGAGAAGAGGCCCTGGCGTGGCTGCGGCTCGGGGGCGCCCCCGGTCACGCGTTCGGCGAGGGAGCGGATGTCATGGGCGAACTGTGAGGTCTCGGTGAGCACGAGGGGGTGCCCTTCGTGGATCGACTCGTTCAGTGGAAAGAAGTCGGCCCCGAGCGTGTGGAAGACTTCGATGCCCACGGTGTCCTCGATCTCGCGCAGGGAGATGGGCGAGTTCTCGGGAAAGCGGTTCACGACCATGCGGATGCGGGTGCCGTTCTTCTGGCCACTGGCCTTGCGCAGAAGCGGCAGGGAGCGGGTCACGTTCCGGAGTGCCTGGAGATCGGGTGTCGTGACGAGGTACGTCTCGTCGACTTCCTCGAGAATCGCGCTGAAGGCGGGGTGGAAGCTCCTCGGCCGATCGATCACGATCCAGTCGTAGTGCTCCCGGAGGAGTGCGATGACCTGACGCATGCTCTCCCCGCTCAGGAGCTCGAGGTCATCGGCGCCGAGGAGCTGCGAGTGGGCGGGCGCGGCGAGCAGGTCGATGCCCGAGTCCTCATGGTGGTCGATGCAGGCGGCGAGCAGACCCGCCACGGCCGGCTGGAAGTTGCGCAGGAGGTCGAGGAGACTGAACCGGGGCTCGGTCCCGAGGAAGATCGCGGTCTCGCCCTGCTCGATGTCGAGGTCGAGGAGCAGGGTGCGGGCCCCGGTTGTCCGATGGATCTCGACGGCCATGTTCGTTGCAAGCGCTGTCGTCCCGACGCCTCCCTTCGCCCCGACAAGCGCGAGGACGCGTCCTGGCTCGAGAGGCGCTTCGGAGCGGGCGCTCCGATCCGAGCGGCGATGGACCCGGCCGAGCGCGGTGAGGACATGCGCCGGGTCGAGGGGCTTCGTGAGGACCTCGACGACCCCTGCCTGGATTGCCTCGAGGAGGAGCTCCTGCGTGAAGTCCGAGCCCACCGCGAGGACCGCGCCCGCATCGCCGGACTCGACGAGGGAGCGGACGAGTTCGAGGCCGGCGCGAGGGTCCGACGAGAGGTCGATGACGACGACGTCCGGGGATGCCCTGCGGAGCTCCTGGAGGTCGGCATCGTCGATGGCGCTGAGAGGCGAGTCGATCGCCATCGAGAGGGAGAGTGGGACGTCGGCCTGGTCCAGGAGCCGCCAGAGGGTGCCGGGAACCTCGGGGTCCGGCGAGATCACCGCGACCCAACCGGTCTCGGAGGAGGGGGGAGGGAGGGAGATCGCGTCCACGGAAGGGCCGGGGGTTCGGGTTGGGCGAGGCGGAGTCGACGTTCGACTCTACCCGGTCCGCGACCTTGCGGCAAGGTCCCCGGGGCCCCAGAATGCCGCACATGCGGTGTCGCGACGGCGGCGGATCCTGTTGCCTGCAGCGACATGACGCCCGGGAGGCCTTCCTCCCTCCTGCTTCCTCGAACTGGAGGTGGTGCGATGAGGTCGATCACTGCAGGCACCGAACCACGGCCCGCGCTTCTCGTCGCCGCAGTCGCGGCGCTTCTCCTGGCTCCGGGCTTCGTCGCGGCGCAGGGTGCCATCCGGGGGGGGCCGAGTCTGGCCGACCTGATCGGAGCGGACGTCGTGAGCGACGACGCCCGAACCGGGCTGAATGCCGGGGGCGGCTGGACCCTCCTGACGCTCGGCCCGGTGAGCATCGGGCCCGAGCTCTACTACGCCCAGAAGGGTGCGGACCGCGCAAGGATCGAGTCGGAGAGTGCGCCCTTTCTCGAGGAGTTCGGGCTCGAGTACGTCGAGGTCCCCCTCCTGGCGCGAATGGGCTTCGGGGTTCCGGGGCTCGACTGGGCCGACGGCTACATCCAGGGGGGGCCTGCCCTCGCCTGGCGGCTGAGCTGCAGCATCCGAGTCTCCGACGAGGGGTCGGCGGCACTGAGCGACGACTGCGCGTTCGGTGAGTTCCAGGGGGTCGATGCGGTGGTGGAGTCGGCCGACCGAGGGGCGCTCTTCGGGGCCGGGCTCTTCATTCCCGTCTTCGACCTCGGGGCGCTCAACCTCGACATGCGCCTCGTGCGGGGCCTCCGGCGCCTCGACGAGGGTGCCGGAGGCCCCGACGTGCGGAACCGGGCCTTCTCCGTGATGCTCGGCTACGTCTTCAACTGGTAGGGTCGTCCCCGTTCTCCGGCGAAGCGGTCGTGGCGGGCGCCGGGGTCCGGATCCAGTCGAAGTATCCGAGCATCATCTCGTCCCAAGTCTGCTCGCCGAAGCGTACTTCGGCGTTCGGATCGGGGTTGAACGGGTTGTTGGCGGAGTTGTCATACCAGGCCGTCGCCCGAAGGATGTCGCCCGCCCGGACGGGGATGGGCTCGGCCGCGTCGTAGGTGAGCTGCCAGTCGAAGTTGTACTTCGGGACGTCGAGGACGATCTCTTCGCTCCCGTCCGGGCGCACGAGCTCGTAGCGGAAGGCGACTCCGCGCACATGCGTGTGCGGGAAGAAGGCAAGGATCGCTCCGTCATCGCGGAAGCGGTGCTCGCCCACAACCGGGTAGTTCTCGGCGTGGGGCGGGATCCGGAAGCGCACGTTGAAGGCCGAGCGCGTCTCGACCTCGAGCTCCGGCTCCTCGTCGTGGTAGATGAACCCGATCTGGCTCCGATCCTCGACTTCGCGGCCGTTCGGGGTGTAATGGAGCTGGAACACGAGCGTCGCACCGGCAGGGAGCCGCTTGCCGCGACCTTCGCCGAAGTCGATCCCGACCGCGCCGGGCGCCGTGGCGGCGAAGAAGCCCTGGACTCCGCCGTCACGTACGGCCCGCTGGCCGGGTTCCTCCAAGAAGACGATCACGTGGTGTGTCACCTCGGGGGCGGTCGGACGGATCTCGATCTTCCGGATCCAGCGGTCTTCCTCGTAATCCGTGGGAACGGCGAGGTACTGGTACGGGACGACCCCCTCGGCCGGGATCGTGACCGGACGCGGCAGCTCGAAGATGGCGTCGGGTTCACCGATGTTCCAACCATGGGCCCAGCTCCGCGGTGCGACTCCGTCGGCCGGGTCCCCCTCCTCGGCGCCCTCCTCGATCCACTGGAAGAGCGCGCGCCGGTCCTCCTCGCGCAGGCTCCGATCATTCGCCCAGCGGCCGTAGTCCGGGTTCGCGTACCAGGGAGGCATGATTCCCTCGCGCACGACGAACTCGAGCATGTGGCGGTACGCGCGTGCGTTCTCGTAGCTCTCGAGGGAGAAGGGAGCGATGCCGCCTTCCCTGTGGCAGGCCACGCAGTTCTCCTGCAGGATCCGGCTGACCCGGTTGTGGTAGGTGATGGCCGGGGTCGGGACGGCCACCTCGCCATTGACCGCAGCGGGGTGGGGAGAAGCGACACCGTGCTCTTCGTGCTCGCCGTGTGCCTCTGCATGCTGCGCGCCCGCCGCGTGCTCCTGGTCGAAGCCGAGCAGGCAGCCCGGTACCTCGGTCGAGCGGACCGCGGGCACCGTGCCCGCAAGCACGGCCTCGAGGGCGGGCTCGAGCCAGCGCTCGCGCACCTCGGGGCGGGTGAACTGGATCCCGAACTGGTCGTCGACCGCCCCGCGGTAGACAAGGGTCAGCGCAGGGTCGAGAACGAAGACCTCCGTGGTGGCCCGGACCCGCAGCGCATGACCGAACCGCCCCTCCGGATCGTGGATGTAGGGGCCTTCGAAGCCGAAGCTCTCGATGTCTTCGAGCATCGATTCCCGCGTCTCATGGGGACCGAGGTTCAGGTAGACGAACCGGACGCCCTGCGCACCGTACGCTTCCTCGTAGCGGGCCAGGCGGGGCCCGTAGCGTCCCGACACCGGGCACCCGGAATCGCGCACGACGAGAACGATCGCCGAGGCGTCGGCGAAGGACGACAGCTTTCCGCTCGTCCCGTCGAGCGTTGTAAACTCGAGGTCGGGAACGCGTTCACCCACCCGGAAGCCAAAGGGCTCGGCCGCTGTGGTTCCCGCGAGCGATCCTTCTCCAGTGCGGGATGAGAAGGCCCAAATGCCGGCAACGGCAAGGGCCCCGATCAGAACGCCAACGATGATTCCACGGCTCACGGCACTTCTCCTCGAACGGGGTTCACGAACGCAGATCTCGCGCCAGCACGGTAATGGCGGTAAAGCTACGAAGATGCCACCCGCATCCGCAACGTTAGGCTCGAGCGCGCCGCCGTGGACGGGAGCACGCTTCGGGAGTCGGGAGGGGGCCGTGGTCCGCGAGGGTCGAAGCCCGATCAACCGGCTTTCCGGCGAGGGGGGAGCGCCGTACCTTGCGGAAAGTGCGCCGCAGGGCGCCACGGTCCCAACCCCTCTGCCGAGGTGATCCATGCCGACCCCGAGCTCACACCGGCTCCTCGCCCTCGTCCCCGTTCTGACCGCGGCTTTCGTCCTGCAGCCCGGGGCCGCAGCCCAGGTCGAGGCCCCCGCAGCCGACGTCCCGCCCCAGCGCTCTGCCGACGGGTACACCCGCTACGAGCTGCACGCGCCCGGGACCGGCGGCTTCCGGATCCTCTACGAGGTCACGGCGGTCACCCCGGGGGCGACCCGATACTACAACACGTTGCGCGCCGGAGCCCGGGTACTGGTCCATCAAGTCGTGGACCGGGCGAGTGGAGAGCCCCTCCCCTGGCGGATCCTCGAGGGCCGGGACGCGCGGATGCGCGAGCACCCGACGGCGAATCCGGAGGGGCGCTTCATCGAGGTGGACCTTCCCCGGCCCGTGCCGGTGCAAGGCGGGGTGCGGCTCCTGATCGACAAGACCTACGTCGATGGGGAAAGCTACTTCATGGAGGGCAACGAGGTCGTCTTCAGCCGTTCGCTCTCGGTTCCGCGGAACAGCATCGTGCTTCCAGCAGGGTACGAGGTGATCGAGGTGAACGTGCCCTCCCAGGTTGCCCTCGAGGAGGATGGACGCATACGCGTCAGCTTCATGAATCCGAACGCTCAGGCGCTCGAGGTCCGGGTCCGTGCCCGTCCCCTTCCCGAACTGGGTGCCCGGCTCATGGCCGACACCGAGGCGCTCCGCGCGGGCCGGCCCGGAACGAGCGTGCCGGAGGGAATGGCGACGGCCGGGTACGACGGCTCCTTCGCGCGCACGGACCGCAGCTTCGCCGAGCGCGCGAGAGAGGGCCGGGACATCGTCTACCACCTCCAGCAGCCGGAATCGAGCGCATTCCGGCTCTTCCACGACTACACGGAGGACCGCCCGGGGCAGTCACGCTACCTGAACGTGGTGCGCGCAGGGAGCCGAGTCGAGGACCCGTGGGCCTTCCTCCTCGACACGGGCGAGGAGCTGCCGCTCAGGACACTGAGAGGGCGCCGGGTGGCGGACGAGGGGATCCTGTCGGCGGACCGCGTCGACGAGAGCACCGAGGTCGTCGTGGTCGACTTTCCCGAGGTGAGGGAGGGGACGACGGTCCGGATCCGGATCCACGAGACCTACATCGACGAGGACCGATACACCCTTGCGGGCGAGGAGCTCGTCTGGGATCGCCGGTTCGGGCGATCGATGAACCAGGTGGTACTCCCGGCGGGGTGGTTCCTGACCGCGAGCGACATCCCGGCCTCGGTCCGGAGCCTGGACGACGGGCGCATCCACCTGACCTTCTGGAACCCCCGTCCTGACGGGATCCAGGTGTTTCTGAGGGCGCTCCCGAGGCGTGAGGCAGTGACCCGGTCGCTCGCCGGAGAGAGGCTCTTCGCGCGCCCCCACCCGGCCCCGGAGCGGCTCGCCGAGGTCGATGCGGCTCTCGCCGCGTCGCCGGACGACATCGAGCTCCTGATCGAGGCCGGCCGGGAGCGGCGGCATGCCTTCCTCTACGACGAAGAGGTGGCACACTATACGCGCGCTCTCGCGCTCGCTCCGGACGACTGGCGCCTCCACCGCTTCCGGGGGCACCGGCAGCTCTCGCTGCGCGACTTCGAGGCGGGGGTACGCGACCTCGAGCGGGCCCGTGAGCTTGCCCCCGGAGACTTCGACGTGGCCTACCACCTCGGGCTCGCCTACTACCTCTCGGGTGACTTCGCGCGCGCGGCCGACGAGTACCTTCGGTGCCTCGCCCTGGCAGATGACCCGGCGTCGGCACCGGAGGCGGTGTCCGGAGGGCGGCCCTGCACGACGATCGCGACGAGTGACGACACGCGGGTCGCGATCACGGAGTGGGCATGGCGCGCCCTGATGCGCGCCGGTCGGGAAGGGGAGGCGGAGCGGCTCCTCGAGGGGATCCACGCCGAGATGGAGGTGACGGCGAACACGGCGTACCTGCGGGCGCTCCTGGCGCATCGGGGCGAGCTGCCGTATGCGGAGCTGGTGGAGCCCTTCCCCCTGTCGGGGCGGTTCGAGACGCATGCCTACGCGGCGGCAGTGGCCGAGCTCGTGCGGGGTGACGAGGAGCGGGCCCACTTCTTCCTGCGGCGGGTGGCCGAGGACCCGCACTGGCCGGGCTTCGGGCGCATTGCGGCGGAAGCCGACCTGGCGCGGCTCGCCCGGTGATGAGGGCGCTTCGCGTTGCCGGGGGTGTCGGCGCAGGGTATCTTGGGCGGGAGTGCCCCCGCCCATTCTGGCCGAGGGCCCTGAGTCCATCGTTCCGGAGTCCAGGATGCCTGACCGACGTGAGTTTCTGAAGGCTTCGAGCCTGGCCGGGGGCGCGCTCGCCCTCGGGGTGTCGCCCCTCGCCGGATTGGAGGGAGCAGGGCGGGAGATCGGGCGGACGGCTGCGCCCGCTCCACGGGGAACGGGTTCGCCCACGCGCCGGATCCGGCTCCTGATTCTCGGAGGGACGGGGTTCATCGGCCCCTACCAGGTGCGGTACGCGGTCGAGCGGGGGCACGAGGTGACGATCTTCAACCGCGGACGGTCGGCGCCGGGGCTCTTCGAAGGGGTCGAGGAGCTGACGGGCGATCGTGCGGCCGGGGAGCTCGATGCACTGAGGGGCCGCCGCTGGGATGCGGTGATCGACAACTCGGCCTCGCGGTCGGATGCGCCCGACTGGGTGCGGGACTCGGCGGGGCTCCTGCGGGATCAGGCCGACCAGTACCTCTTCATCTCGACGCGCTCCGTCTTCCGGGACCTCAGCGCGGTTCCAGCGACCGTGGATGCGCCCCTGCTCACCCCCGAGACGACGCCGGGTTGGAGCGAGGGGAGGCCCTACACCTACGGTCTGGCCAAGGCGCTTGCCGAGGGCGAGGCGCTGCGGGCCTTCGGGGAACGGACCACGATCGTCCGGCCGGGGCTGATCGTGGGGCCGGATGACGACACGGACCGCTTCACCTACTGGCCGGTGCGGATCGAACGGGGAGGGGAAATCCTCGCCCCGGGAGATCCGGAGAACGACCGGATCCAGGTGATCGATGTGCGCGACCTGTGCGAGTGGGTCGTACGGCTCTGCGAGGACCGGGTCCATGGCACCTTCATGGGGGTGGGCCCCGAGAATGGCCGGTCGATGGCCGAGTTCCTCTACGGGATCGCCGCGGTCACCCGGAATCCCCTGAGCTGGAGCTGGGTCCCGCGCGAGTTCCTTGCCGAACAGGGGTTCCGACCCTACCAGGAGATGCCCGTCTGGCGGCCTCCCACCCCGGGCTTCGAGGGCTTCGCCCGCTTCGATCTGAGCCGGGAGGTGGCGGCCGGACTCACCTTCCGGTCCCTCGCTGACACGACGGCGGCCACCCTCGAGTACCACCACTCCCGACCGCCGGAGCGCCGGGCCAGCCTGAGGGCGGGAGCCAGCGCGGAACGGGAGGCCGCGGTGCTCGCCGCCTGGCACGCACATCTGCGGAGTGCAGCCCGGTAAAACAGAATCGAGATTCTGTTTTACCGGGAGCCTCCCGTTGCGGCCCCGGTTGCGCTCCCAACGGGGCCGCTGTACTCCTTCAAGAGCCTTTCAACGCAGTCGTACGATCCAGAGCTGGATGTAGGAGCCGAGGGTCGCTCCCGACGGGGCGCGGGCCGAGAGAGCGTACCCCGGGTGCCCGAAGGGCGCCTCGAGTCGAAAGTAGGCGGTTGATCCTGCGGCCATGCGTGTCGTTCGCTCGGAGTCGCCGAAGGGGATCGTGGGGGCCAGAAGCAGGGAGTGCCCGTACTCCGCTTCCATGGCAGCCTCGATGGCGCGAAGGTCCCAGCTGGGAAAGCCGAGGATCGGAGGACCATGCGGGATTCGGCCATCCGTGTAGAGGGTGGCAGCCCACGGGGCGAGCACGCCCTGGATCGGGCGCCCGAGGACCCCCGCCAGAGTCGAGAAGCCGCTCGACGGGGAGTCGACGATGCGTTGCTGCAGTTCGCGCTCGCCACCCGGGAAGTCGTCTCCGAAGTGGTCCGAGAGCCAGCGCAGCAGGGTCCAGCCGACCCCGTAGGCGATGCGCCCTGTCGAGCAGGGGCCGGGGGCCGAGATGGCGAGCCAGGAGCACTCTTCCGGCGCCCCTTGGACCCGGAAATACCCTTCGGCATCGAAGCCGAGCCCGACGTAGGTCGAGAGATCGGCGAGGGGGTTGGCGAACCACCGGGTCCCGGTCGGGGCAAAGCTCCCGAAGGCGGTTTCCGGCCCGAGTGCCGAGCGTGCCTGGAGCCCGGTGTAGCGGTAGCCGAGAAGCTCCTCGGCGAGGGTGGCCTGCGCCTCCAGGAGCCAGGCTGCCTGCGGGGAATCCGCGAAGGGGGGGAGGTGGAATCGACGCCCCATCTGGATCAGGTGGGTCATCTCGTGCCCGATCAGGATCGGAAGGGTCCGCATCGCGCTCGCCCGGGGCCAGACCTTCGATTCTCCGGCGGGTGTCGTGACGGAGCCGGTCGGATCCGGGGCTCGGAAGTAGATGAACTCGCCGCGGTTGCCACCGGGACAGTCGAAGAAGTCGCTCGTCGAGACGAAGCCAAGGGCTGCTCCGGACATCCGGTTCAGCTCCTGCGTGATGAGGATCGTCACGCCGCCCGATCCATCGATGTCGGTGGGCTCCCCGAACCAGGACACGAGCTCGGGGTGGATCTCGCGGTCGAACTCTCCGGCGAGGAGCGAGATGTCCTCGGCGGTCAGGCCGCCCGGGGGGTTCCGGATGTCGACGAGCCAGCGGGCATGCGTTCCCACATGCGCCACGAAGGCCCGCACGGCACGGCCGGTCTGGCAGGAACTCTGGGCCGTGATGTCGGGGATGCGGACCAGGACGGTGTCCCCGGGAGCGGCCCGGGTTGCAGGGCTCCCCGCTGACACGACGCCGCGCCCGCCAGGGCGAAGGGGAGTGGCACTCTCCACGATCCGCGCATCGGCCGAGCGGATCCCGATCTCGGCCTCCCGGTGCAGATGCAGCGCGACGTCTTCATGCGGGGTGGCGGGGTGCGGCGAGGCCGGATGACGCCCGAACCTCCCGGCCGCCGTTCCGGGCCCGGACTCTGCCCGGGCGATGCCACCGGGCGCCGGCTCGCCGACCCCGCGCAGCCGGACGAGTGTGCGGGGCCCGGTCAGCTGTGTCGTGGACTGGACTCCGATCAGGTACTCCGAGACCTGGGTCGAGGCCGGGAGAACAAGGCATCGAGCGGCAGGGCTCGCGATGCGGCGCTGTTCCCCGGGGTTCAGCACGATCGGCTCCCCCGGGCTGAAGGGGTGCGAGCGGGTCTCGCCGGACCGACCATCGACCTCGACGCGGACCTCGATCGGTCCCTCCGGATGACAGGTCCAGGAGGCGAGCCGAACCCTGAGCCGCGTTTCCGACGCCTCGAGAACCTGCGCCTCGTCGGCGCCGAAGAACACCCTGTTCCTCGTGCGAACGGCCCCGAAATGCGCTCCTGTGACCACGGCCTCGACTCCCGGCGCGAGCAGCTCCGGGGTGATGCCATGCAGAACGGGCGCGGGGGACGAGAACTCGGTTGGCTCGACCGACTCGGTCACCCGGTCGCCGCAGCCGACGAGGAGTCCGCCGAAGAGGAGGAGGAGGGGACCTCCCGTGCGAAGCCTGGTCATGGGTCGAGTTGTACACCGGCTCACCCGCGTTGAGCCAGCACTCCTTCCAGCCAGCGTGCACGGGGCGGGGCAAGGTCGTGGAAGACCCGACCCGAGCGGACTCGTCCCCGACAGAGTGCGGCCCCTTCGAGGTGCAGGGCCGCGAATCCGGCGCTTGCCGAGGGCCGACGGACATCCCGCCCGGCGAGGAGCGAGCGCCACTCCTCCACACCCAGTTCGAGAGTCCGGGGGCCCGGCGCCCCCTCGAGCCAGCGGAGAAGATCGGTCGTTGGGCGCAGGTGCCCGCTCCGTCCGGGCGCGAGGCCTCGGATCCCGGTTGCCACCGTGCGCCAACCTTCGGAACGCTCGAGGAGCGTGGCCGGGCGCCCCGAGAGCCGATGGAAGCGCAAGCTGTCGCCCTGACGGGTCCAGGCGACGTCAGCGCCGGCGCGACCCGCGGCGGACCCTTCGAGCGCCAGGACCGAAAGCCCCGTCCGGACGGACTCCCGATCGGCCTCGGGCACGGCGTCCCAGTGCCGTCCCGGATCACGCTCGCCGACCCGCTCGAGCAGGGCCATGAAGAGCCCTCCCGAGTCGAGGTGGTGAGGAAGGATCCGGCAGGTGCCCTCGAGCTCCGGGGCATAGCGAGTCCCCTCGAACCCGGCCAGCCCGGGCAGATGCGGGAGATCCGGGCGAAGCGGCACGAGCCGGACCCCGCCCTCGGAGAGGATCCGGTCGACGACCCCCTCGTTCTCTTCCGGAGCGAGGGTACAGGTCACGTAGAGTACCCGTCCTCCCGCACGCACGTGCGCGACACCTCGTCGGAGGAGCTCGATCTGTCGAGAAACGAGCGCCGCGCGAGCACGCTCCGATGGTACCGCGCCCTCCGATCGTCCCCGGCGCATTCGCCCCTCGCCCGAGCAGGGCACATCGACGAGGACCCGGTCGAACCGCTCCCTGCCCTCGGCTCGCCGGCCATCGCCCCGAACGAGCATCACGGAGGGGTGGAGCAGCCGGCTCATGTTTCCGACGAGCGCCTGGAGTCGTCGCTCGTTCTCCTCCACCGCGATCACCGCCCCGCGGTCGGCCATCGCTTCCGCGATCTGGGACGTCTTGCCCCCGGGAGCCGCACAGAGGTCGAGGACCTGCTCTCCCGGTAGGGGATCGAGGATCGGAACGGCCACCCCGGCCGAGGCCTGCTGAATGTAGAAGAGCCCCTGCCAGTGCTCGAGGGTGCGCGCGAGCGGAGCCGGCTCACGCTCAGCCCTGAAGAAGCCCGGGAGCCCCTCGACCGGGCTCAGTTCGAAGCCCTGCCGCTTCAGGCGTCCGACCAGCTCCTCCGGGGTGATCCGGGCCCGACGTACCCGCACGACGGTCGGCTCCGGCCGCGTGGCTGCGGCCCGAAAGGCCTCCCACTCCGGGATGAACGAGCGGTAACGCTCCAGAACCCCGCTCAATCCGGGAGCTCGCACGGGTGCGGGACGAGCGAAAGGGTGCTCCCCGTCCAGTGGCCCATGCTCGTGCGGGAGAGTTCGTGGGTGGTGTTCGCTCCGGATGCCCCGACCACGATGCGGAGCCGATCAAGCCCCCGGGGAGCCCATCTGCCGACGCGCATCGCCCTGTCCTGGGGAGCTTCCAGGCGATGACCCGCGACCGGTGCCTCCGCGTCGCCAGTGGGCGTGAGGGCCAGCCGAAGGGGGGCCGGTAGTTGCGCTGCTCCCGGTCCTTCCGGCCTCCAGCACCCCGTGGGCTCGCCCCGTCGCGCCGGGCTCTCGATTCCCGAGGCCGCGCCATGCGTCCGCACCCGCTCGATGAGGTGGGCGAGGAGCGCCTCCCGGGAGCCTTCGCCGGCACTCCAGCGCCGGACCGGAACGGGAGGAAGGTCGTCCGGAGATGGCCATGCCCCGGCCGCCGCCAGCCCTTCGAGTTCCAGGACCACACGGTCCGGAAGCTCGGCCTCGCCTCCCGGATCGGGGAGCGGGCGGTCCAGAAGGGCGAGCTCGAGCACACGCCAGGGGTAGAGCGTCGCGAACGCCTCGAGGTTGCGGGCGCCAACCCCCTCGCCCGCGAGAATCCAGGGGCCCGGCCCGGAGACGACGTCGAGCAGATGTGCGAGGGCGTGCGCATTCTCGGCCGGGGTCCGGTCCGGACCGTCCGGTCCGCTTTCCCCGAGGCCCGCTCGATCGTGCACGACCACGCGGGCTTCGCGCGCCAGGGCGGGCGCCAGGGCGTGCCAGCTCCGGTGGTCGGCCCCGATGTCGGCTTCGAGTACGAGGGTCAGGGGACCCTCGCCTCCAACGCAGAGGTGGTGCCTGTTGCGCGCGACGGCCACGAGGCGGCAGTCGAAGCCGGGCCAGGTGGGAAGCCCGACGCGCGCGGCCGAGGGGAGGAGCCCTTGTTCGGGGGCACTCCCGGCATACCGGCTCCTGTCGAGGATTTCTTCCGGGTGTGACTGTGCCAGGAGCTCGCGGACTGCCTCATGCGGGTCGCCCGAGCGGACCCACAGGGCATGGGCGATACGATAGCCCATCCACCGTCCTGCCTCGGGAGGAAGCGGGGCATCGTCTGTCGCCTCGTTCTCGGGCGTGAACCAGCCCTCGGGGCCGTCCGACTCGAGGGCGCGGGAGAAGGCCTCCCAGAGGGACCGCTCGAGCCCCGGGTCCGGCGGCACAATGGACGGGGCCGGGTGTGCGCCGAGGGCAAGGGTGGCAAGGAAGTCGGCCGTGCCCTCGCGCAGGCTCCGACTCAGGAGACCGTCGGGACGAGGTGTCCAGGGGAGTCGCGATCGGACCGGATGCGGGGGGTGGAGAGCGGCTTGGGCGAGGGCGAGGGCGGTGGCGGGAAGGGGCCCCGGGCCACCTGGTGAAGGGACCACCCGGATCTCCTCGGCCGTGCGCGCGACGGCCGAACCGCCGGGAACTTCGGGGACGACGCGGATCGCAAGGGGCCGAGAGCGTGGCGCCATCGCTCGCCAGCGCAGCTGGAGCTCGGTCAGGTCGTCGAGCAGTGCTTCGGCGACCGGATCCCCGATGAGGGCGGTGTCCAGGTGCACGGGGGGGGGCTCGCCGGGAGGCGGACCCGAACAGGCCGCCACGAGCCCGAGGAGGAGAAGTGACCTGCGTCCCGCCTCAGTTCTCGGGCCGGAGGGTCGTCTCAAAGTGATGGCCCCCGTTATGGCGGAGGGGGCATCCCTCCGTGATGTTCGTGTAGCGGATTTCGCCGAGTTCGATCACGCGAGAAATGTACCCCGATGCGCTGATCCTAAACCGCCACTCGCCCTCGAAGATGCCGAAGCCACAGGGAACATCGCAGATGAGGTTGTCCAGCGAGGCCGAGACGCCGTAGGCCGAGTCGGGCGAGATGAGCACGTTGTAGTTCCTCACCCAGACCTCGCCGATTCGAATGCTGTCGAGGAGGACCGTCTCGACCCTCTCGCCGGTCTCCTCGTCGAGCACCTCGTTGAGGTTCATCAGCGGCTCGGTGAAGACATTGTCGCAGAAGTCGTCCGGGTCTTCACCTCCGATGAAGATGTCCGATGTCCGACAGGCGCCCAGCGCCACGAGGCCGAGGAGGGAGGCGAGCAGCGCGAGGCGGAGGAGTACGCCGTGGCGCCGATCTTCGCGGGGAAGCGCTTCCGAAGTGCTAAGGGTGTTCGGGGTCATGAAGTGCCGTCTCGGTGCAGGCGTGCGTGATCCGGAGGTCCCCGTCAAGACGGGAAACTGAACCTGTCCCTGTTGTACTCCGGATCTTCGTCGAGGGTTCGGCCTTGAGCCTTCATGGTACCCGTATCAGGTGGTAGTCGAGCTCCGAGTCGATCCAGCGTCCTTCCCGGTCGAGCATCCTGAGTGTGTCGTTCGAGAGAACCGCAAGGCGAAGAACGGGCTCGCCGCCCGGCTCTCCGTCGAGGCGGATGACACGGAGTTCGGGACGGTCCGGGAGCCCGGTCTCTTCGGCGAAGCGCCCTACCGTGGTCAGGGTGCGGTCTTCCCCGTCTTCGGCCTCGAGCCAGGTTTCGCGCAGCACGTAGACACTGCCTTCGGGAACGAGGGTGAGGAGCTTGCGGATTCCCGGGCAGGAGGCGCAGGGGAGCACCCCCCGGAAGAGGTGGCGGTCCGGATGAAGCCCTCCTTCGAGGTCACGCACAAGGCGTTCGAAGGAGACCCCGGCATGGACGGTCAGGGTGCCGGGGTCCAGGGTATGGACCCAGTCGTGCTCCGGGGTCGGTGCCTCGTCGGCCCCGGGGGCCGGCGCCTCCTCCCCGCACCCCGTGAGGAGTGCGAGGAGTAGGACGGCACCGGCTCTTGCACGCTGGGGGCGTGCGGGGGTGTTCATGGTCGGTTCTCCAGGTCAGCGGAGCTCGAGGGTGGTCCGGTGTGTGCCTCCCTTCTGGCTCGCGTACTCGATCGTGACCGTACCGCTTCCCGTGACGATCCAGCTCACGGCCGTCGTCCCGATCCCCGGGACCCCGGATGCGATCGGGATCTCGTTCGTGGCGCCGTCGATGGGACGGATCTCCTCCCACATCGAGCCGGCCGGGAAGCCGGCGACCTGCACCGTGAGGTTGTTCCCCGAGATCCGGAAGTAGTCCGGATAGCCGACATTGTTGATCTCGGCCGCCTCGATCCGGGTCGGGATTGCCTTCGTGTTGCGAATCTCGGCCGTCACGCGATAGGTGTTCCCCGCGATATGCTCGACCCGCGTCCGGTCCCACTCGAGGAGGGGGAGCTCATCGGCATGGAAGATCGCGAACATCGCGTTCCGATGGAGCGCCTCCTGGAGCATGAAGGGGATCGTCGTGCGTCCCCACCACTTGCCCCATCCGCCGATCTCGACGGTGCCGAGCTCGGGGTGCTCGTACTCCTCCCAGTCCCAGAACCAGGCGCCCATCCCGAGCCGATCGTTGAAGAAGAGCTGCTGCATCTGGTTCGGGATCGGGCCATTCGAGTCCCAGTGCCCCTGGTAGAGCTGCGCAGAGGACCAGATCTCGTTCGTGAACCCCATGACGCCGAGCGCGTCGTGGGCCCAGTCGAGGGTTCCCCCGTAGACCGTGTAGAGGTCGGCCCAGACCGTCATGTAGCGGTAGTAGGGGAGCATGAGCTCGCCCCGCTCGCCGAGGTAGTCATAGGTGCGGCGGTCCCGCGCCGTGTAGTTCCCCGTGCCCCGGTAGTACTGGGACCCGGGGCCACGCAGGATCATCCCCCCGGAGTTGTGCCAGGACTGGAGCGCCCCGATGTTCGGCCGCGACTTGAGGAAGTCCCCGATGGCCCGCGTCTCGGAGTGCGAGAAGGGATAGAAGTGGGAGCCTCCCTGGATGTGCATCGGCTGCCAGTCGCCGGGGAAGTTCCGGTTCATGTCGTAGCCGCCATGCCCGTCCTCGTTGCGGCGTCCGTCGCCGTCGAGGTCCGTGCCCTCGGAGCCGAGCATGATGTAGTCGCCACGCTCTCCCGGGGGGGCCACCACCATGAGGCGCGGATCGATCGGGGAGATGTTGTGCGTGCCCTCGCCCGGGACGTACTTGCGCATCTGGAGGGTTTCCTTGTTCCCGGTCAGGTCCTGCTGCGGGTCCTCGCTCGCCCGGCCATCGCCATCGGAGTCGAAGGGCCGCATCCCGCTGCGCGACGGGCTCCCGTCGGCCATGAAGCTGTCCCGCGCGTCGGGGTTCATCGAGGGGATCAGGTAGAACGCACGTGTGTCCACGATCTCGGTCACCGCATCGAGGTGACCGTAGTTCTCCATCAGGAACCAGATCATGTAGAGGGTGATCTCCGTGCCCTGGATCTCGTTCCCGTGGATGTTCGCATCCGAGTAGAAGGCGGGCTTCTCCTCGTGCGGGCCGGTTGTCGGGTTGTTCACCGTCATCAGCCAGATCTCGCGCCCCTCCCAGGACTGGCCGATGCTCTCGAGGGTCAGGAACTCCGGCCAGGTCTCGGCCATGAGTTCGAGGGTCTCCGTCATCTGTGTGTAGTCGTAGTACTTGTCCCAGCGGAGGTTCAGGACGGGCATCCGGTCCGGCTGGTGGAAGAACTGGGCCGCGGCGGGCGCGGCCGAGAGCATCAGGATGAGCGCAGCGAGCGTCGAGAGGAGTCCCGTGCGGATTCCCGTGCCCTGCCGCGGTGAAGTCGTGAAGTCGATCATGATCGTCGTCTCCTCAGCGCAGGGTGATCTGGGTGGACTGCAGGCCACCGGCCCGCTCGGCAAAGAGCTCCATCGTCACCTCCGTCCCCGGAGGGGCGGTGACGAGCCAGCGGAAGGTGTTCCGGTCACCCATTCCCTGGAGGCGCTGGATCTGCTGCTGGATGTTCCCCGTGAGCACCGTCATCCCGTCGGTCGGCATGAGCCGCACCGTGATCGGACGGTTCGTCCGCACCCGCTGCCCCATCTGGAGGTGGGTCGGGAGGTACTGCTCGTTCACGATCGTGGCGGTGACCTCGAAGACGTTGTCACCCCGTGACTCGACTGTGGTCTCGAGGATCTCGATCTCGGGAAGAAGGCCCCCGAGCCAGACCGCGAACTCGGCGTGCTTCCTGGCCAGCTCCTCGATCTCGCTTTCGGGCGGGTTCACCCGCGCGTTCGGAACGAAGCCACCGACCTCGACGGTCCCGAGGGTCGGGTGCTCCGCCTCGGTCCAGGGAACAAAGCCATCGATCCCGACCTCGTCGAAGTGCGAAAGCCAGCGGTGGTCCCGACTCGCGCTCCCGGAACCCGGCAGGGTCCAGACCGGGGTGGTGAAGGAGGGAACCCCCACCTGGTAGTAGGCGAACTGCGCGAAGGAGCCCCCCTCGTTGGGAGCGCCGTCACCGGTCAGCTCCGTGATCTCGGCAAAGTGCTCCGAGATGTACTGGTAGAAGGGCCGGTCCTGACCCAGCAGGTTCGAGGGGACGCTCGGAGGGCCGGGGGCCACGCCGGCGGGGGGCTGGCGGTTCGTGGGCGGAAGCGAGCGCAGGTTGTCGTAGAGAGAGAAGGTCAGGACCGCCGCGATGTTCACCTGCTCGAACATGAAGTCGGCGAGCGCACGCGTCTCGACCTCGCTCACCTGGTGCGGACCGACGTGCGGCTGGTAGTAGAGGTACTCGTGCGGGAAGTTGCGGTTCAGGTTCACCCCGTCCGACCCCATCGGGACGTAGGCATCGACATTCTCGAGCTCGATGCCCTCGAGGTAGACCCGGTACATCCCCCGCTCGGCCTGGGCGCGGTTCGCGTTGCGCATCAGGCGGGGCTCGTCGGGATCGGGAATGAGCGTGCCCTCGGGGTCGCGCACCCGCATCATCGTGATCAGCCCGTCACCATTCAGGTCCTGGCCAATTTCGCGCACGTTCAGACCGCCCTGGTCGGGGGCGTCGGGATGCGGCTTCCAGGGAAGCTCGTACCCCGGGAACGACCAGTACAGCTCGGCTCCATCCGGATTCATCCGCGGGAGAATGTAGACGGTGCGCTCGTCGAGAAGTCGAGTGACCGCCTCGTCGTTCCCGTACGAGGTCAGGAGGTGCTCGGCAAGGTAGACGGCTGCGCTCGTGCCAATGAGGTGGTTCCCCTCGAGTCCCGCTACGACGAGAAGGGCTGGACGCCAGTCCGGGTCCGGACCGCTCGGGCTCGCCAGTGTCATCTTCCAGACCTCGCGGCCGCCATCGGATCGCACGAACTCCTCGAGCGTGGCGAGGTTGCCGTGCTGGGAGGCGAGTCCCCGCAGCGCCTGCGTCAGGTCGGCCTGATTCAGGTACCGGTCGTGGCTCTGTGCCGCGAGCGGATTCACCTGGGCGACGGGAAGCGCGGTGAGGAGGAGGGCAATGCCTGCGAGAAGGGGGCCACGGAGGCTTCGTGGCATGGTCGATCTCTCCTTCAGGTGGTTTTCGAACGTGCCGCACGGGTCAGAACCGGGGGCACGCGAACGCACACGAAGGCAAGGATCCGAGGGCTGGAAGGGGCCAAGATGGGGACGGGGCGGCGTCCCTGCAAGGGGCGCCCCTGTCGGGGCATTCAGCCGGAGAGGAAGAAGGCTGCGAAGGCGGCCAGAACCGCGATGAAGAGGAAGACCATCATCGTGGTCGTCGAGACCCGGAAGGTCGTGGAGGCTGTCTGACCCGGAGCGAAGTTGCTGGCCGGGCGCTCCCCCTTCAGGGCGATCAGGCGCTCGACCGGATCGATCCCGAGGCGTGCCGCATGCGAGGCGAGCTTCCATGAGGCGTCGTCGACCCAGCGGAACACTGCTTCGACGGGCACGACCGTCCATCGCCAGGCCAGGGGGGCCGCCCGACGATAGAACCAGTCCGTGTCGAGCTGGATCTTGGGCTTCGGCTTCAGGTAGGCCACGATCACGAAGAAGACCGCGGCGGTGAACAGGAGCAGCTGAAGGGCCTTCTTCAGGTTCTTGACCTCGTAGGGCTCGAATCCAGATCCGCCCGCGGGAAGGATCCCGAGGAGGAGCTCCGGCCAGACGCCCAGGAGAATGTTCAGGCCGGCGCCGATGACCATTGCCACGTACATGTTCCAGGGGATGGGCCGAAGCTCGACGGGCTCCCGGGGCGCATCTCCGAACCAGGTGAAGTAGGGAAGCTTGAGTCCCACGGAGAGGAAGGTCCCCACGGAGGCCAGGTGCAGCAGGAGGACCAGGGCGGGAAGCTCCGCGTACTCGATGGCGGCGATCGTGAGCGGTTTCGAGACGAAGCCGGCCAGGAAGGGGGCCGAGGAGATCGAGAGCGCCGCGACCATGTAGATCCAGAAGACCCCCGGAAGCCCGCGAATGAGCCCGCCGAGTTCCGTCATCCGGCTTCGCCCGGTGGCATGGAGCACGGCTCCCGTCGCCATGAAGAGGAGCCCCTTGTAGAGAATGTTGTTGTAGGCGTGAGAAGCGACGCCATCGATCGCCATCGCGGTGCCCACCCCCACCCCGGCCACCATGAAGCCCACCTGGCTCACGATGTGGTAGGCGAGGACGCGGCGGATGTCGTTCACGAAGATCGCGTAGACGACTCCGAAGATCGCCATGAGGCCGCCGGCCCAGAGCAGGATCTCCCACCCGGGGAAGCCGCGTGTGAGGGTGTAGACGGCCGTCTTCGTCGTGTAGGCCGAGAGGAACACACTCCCCGTCACCGTCCCGCGGGGATAGGCGTCCGCAATCCAGGCATGCAGGGGGACGACGGCGGCGTTCACCGCGAATCCGCCGAGGATCAGCCAGGCCGCCGGACCACCCTCGAAGGCCGTGAAGGCAATCGAGCCGGTCTCCGAAATGTGCCACACCGCTCCCCCGATGAGGAGCGCGCCCCCCGCGATGTGGACCATGAGGTACCGGAAGGCTGCCGCATAGGAGTCTTCGGTGTGGCGCGCCCAGATCAGGTAGGCGGCGGTCACCGCCATGACTTCCCAGAAGAATACGAGGGTGAAGAGGTCCCCGGCAAAGACTGCCCCGAGTCCGGAGCCCGCGTAGAGCATCGCGCTGACCTGTTGCCCCGTGTCCTTCACATGGAGGGCGTAGACCCCCGTCAGAAGGGTCATGAGGGCGAAGATCCAGGCGAAGACGAGGGCGAGAGCATCGACGTGGAGCGGGACGAGCTCGTACGTCGCGAATGCCCACGTCGCCCGGTCCCCCTCGGCCAGCCCCGAGAGGTGCCAGAGGGCAAGGGCCGGGGGCACGAGGAAGGCCCAGCCACGTGCCGCACGCGGCACGAGCGGGAGCAGGAGCGCTCCCACAATCAGGATCAGTCCGGGAGGAAGGAGTCCGAGCATGGCTCAGCTCTCCGCCTCCCCGTCCGGCTCACCGGGCGGGTCGTAGTAGTCCTCCGGGCGGTCCAGGAGGGGGGGCAGGATGCCCTTGGCCAGAAAGGCGAGGGCGAGGCAGCCGAGGACCCCCGTGAGCGCAAAGAAGAAGGGATAGTCCCAGACTTCGAGGGGGGGCGTCGGCTCGTACAGGAACTCGAGCGCGAGGGATCCGAGAAGCGCAAGGCCAAAGAGGATGCGAAGGGGGGTGAGCTTCATGATCCACCTCCGGAGAGCGTCGCCCCGGTCACCGACTCGACAACGGCTTCGGCAATGCTGAAGAAGCCGAAGATTCCGTCGGGGTGTGTCCCGAGGAGAAGGGCCAGGAGCATCGTCACGACGATGGGCACCACCATGAGGAGCGAGGCCTCGTTGAACACCGGGTGATCGTCGGAGGGCCGGAAGAAGGCACGCGCGACGATCGGGACGAGGTAGGCCGCATTGAGCAGACCGCTCAGGAGCAGCACAACGAGGAAGATCACGAGTCCCGCATCGACCGCTCCGGTCGCCAGGTACCACTTCGAGACGAA
>SLDT01000222.1 GCA_007125125.1 Gemmatimonadota bacterium
CCGCAGTGTCGGGGACCACCGCAGTGTCGGGGACCACCGCAGTGTCGGGTCCCATCCCCATGCGACGGAGAATCAGCTCCCGACGCCAGGCCATCCGGGCGGGGCGGGTCTCCGGATTCGAGGTGAGGGGGTGGGGCAGCGTACCGGCGAGGGAGGCGGCCTGAAACGCATCCACCCGGGAGGGCGGGACCCCGAAGTAGTGCTCGGAGGCCGCGCCCACCCCGAAGATGCCGGGTCCGAACTCCGCCACATTCAGGTACAGCTCCAGGATCCGGTCCTTGGGGAGCCAGGCCTCGAGCTTCCAGGTGAGGACGAGTTCCCGGCCCTTGCGCAGGAATGACCGCTCCGGGGAGAGATAGAGGTTCCGGGCGAGCTGCTGCGTGATGGTGCTCCGCCCTCGCACCCGGTCCCGGTTGGCCCGGGCGTAGTCCCACGCGGCCCGGAGCTGAGCCCGATCCTCGGGATCGCGAAGGGACGGCGGAATCGAACCGCGGTAGCGAACCTCCTCGGCCAGCGCCTCCCAGTCCACACCCCGGTGGCTCCGGAAGGCATCGTCCTCCGCAACCAGGACGGCGCGGATGAGGGTGGGGGAGATGTCCTCGAGCGCGGTCCACTCCTGGCGAATCTCGAGCGTCTCGCCCGCGGCCTCGGCCTGCGCCACCCGGTGCTTCATGTACGCCGTGGGTCCGGGGTCGACCCAGCGCAGGGGGAGCGTCCACGGGTGAAGCACCCAGATCGCGACCGGGACGAGGAGGATCCCGAAGAGAATCAGGGCCACGATCTTCAGGAACTTCTTCATTCCTCCATCTACCCCCGGGCCCCGTTGACGAGCCGCACCCATCCCCCAATCATGCGCCACCGCTCAGCGCGGCACACACGAATACGGAACATAAGTTTTTGCCCTGCATATACTTATAGTACTGGCACCATGCCGTGTCAGAATCCACGCCCCGCACCGTTCGTGCTCGGGCGCACGGGAGCTCCGGCATTGCCCCGGTTCCGCACACGCTCGCCGGGCCGTGCCATCGCCCCCTGTCCACACCCGAAACAGAGGAATCAATTTGGCTACACAGACCCTGAAAGTGCCCCTGCCCGATGCCGAGAGCCTGCCGGACCAGTTGTGCCGGCACTCCCTCCGACCGGAGTGGGGACTGGCTCTGCTCGCCCGTGAGCGAAACGGGCGCCGAACCTACCTCTTCGAGGATGGCAAGGTTCGCAAGATCCGGAAGGGGTACTACGAGCTCCTTGATCCGGTCGAGGACACCGACTCCGAACCGACCCGCGCCGTCCGCGCGAACCTTCAGGCTGCCTTGAGGGAGCTGAATCAGGGCAAGGAACAGAAGACCCACAAGGCCGTCTGCACCTTCGAGCAACAGCTTTCACTCTTCACGAAGCTCTATCCGAAGGGCTTTGCCGATCCCAAGTGGATCCACGACAAACGGGGCACCCCGACCGGTGCCGCCCTGAAGCGACATCGCTTGCCGAGCATGGAGGCCGCGAGGGAGGCACTCGACCCGTCGCGGGCCGCACCGCTCATCGAAGAAGGCCGACAGGTAGAGTTGACCGAGTCGATTCTCGCCGTGCTGGCCGGCACGAACCTGGTGCCTCACTCACACGTCAAGAACCTGCGGCGCCTCGACGCCGAAGAGTCTGCCGAATACGCCGGGGCTGCCTTCCAGCTGGTGCATGGGGACAATCCCCTCACGGAGCGCTTCGAACTCCACCTCGAGACCCTCACCCGTCTCCTGGGCGGTCGTCCCTCCTGGCGGATCGCCACGGCGCTCATCACACTCACCCACCCGCAGACCGAGGTCGCGGTTCGCAGGTCGGCCTTCATCCGCCAGGCCGGATCCATCGCCCCGACCGGCACGTACACTCGGAAGCCGAGGGCCAGCTCCTACCTGGCTTTCCGGCGTGTGGCCGCTGGAGTGCGGGATCGCCTCGAGGCAGCAGGCCACGAGCCCGCGGATCTTCTCGACGTCCATGACTTCATCTGGACCACCCTGCGGAAGTCCGCGCTCGACAACCTGTAGGAACCCGGAACGCCCGTGCGGGAAGAAGGTACTGGAGGCCGTTGCCCCGATCCGCCCTTCCCCCCCGCGTCCGCGCCGCCATGCCGCTCAACGTTTTCGGTACCGAACTGGAGTCCTGCAGCCATGATCCCCTCACCGGGTTCTACCGGGACGGTTGCTGCGACACCGGGCCCGAGGACCTCGGGGTGCACACGGTGTGCGTGATCGCGACCGAGGAATTCCTCGAGTTCAGCCGGGGGCGGGGCAACGACCTCTCGACGCCCCGGCCGGAGTTCCGATTCCCCGGACTGCGTCCCGGTGACCGCTGGTGCCTCTGCGCCTCTCGCTGGAAGGAAGCGTGGGAGGCCGGGAAGGCCCCGCAGGTCGTCCTGACCGCGACCCACGAGGCCACCCTCGACTTCGTCCCGCTTGATGTGCTCGTGAAGTTCGCCTGGCGCGAGGAACGGGCCCCCCGCTGAACTCAGGCGGGACCGGTGAGATAGAGCTCGCTTCCGCTTCCGCGGAACTCGCGCGCCTTCTCCTCGAGCCCCGCCTCGATCGCCTCGGTCGTCTCGA
Organism: Gemmatimonadota bacterium; assembly: GCA_007125125.1. GTDB lineage: Bacteria > Gemmatimonadota > Gemmatimonadetes > Longimicrobiales > Gaopeijiaceae > SLDT01. The sequence continues at coordinate 2,589 of SLDT01000222.1, forward strand.
GGCCGTGCTTCGCCGCGTAGTCGCGCACGTCTTGGGTGATCTTCATCGAGCAGAACTTCGGGCCGCACATCGAGCAGAAGTGCGCGACCTTCGCGCCCTCGGCCGGGAGCTCCTCGTCGTGGTAGGCGAGCGCGGTCTCGGGGTCGAGCGACAGGTTGAACTGGTCGCGCCACCGGAACTCGAACCGGGCCTTCGAGAGGGCGTCGTCCCAGGCCTGTGCTCCGGGATGGCCCTTCGCGAGGTCGGCCGCGTGGGCGGCGATCCGGTAGGCGATGACCCCCTGCTTCACATCGTCCCGGTTCGGGAGCCCCAGGTGCTCCTTCGGGGTGACGTAGCAGAGCATCGCGGTGCCCGCCCACCCGATCTGCGCCGCGCCGATCGCGCTCGTAATGTGGTCGTACCCCGGGGCGATGTCGGTCGTGAGGGGCCCAAGGGTGTAAAACGGGGCCTCGGCGCACCAGTCGAGCTGCTTGTCCATGTTCTCCTGAATCTGGTGCATCGGGACATGACCCGGGCCCTCGCACATCGTCTGGACCTCCATCTCCCAGGCAAAGCGGGTGAGCTCGCCCTGCGTGCGCAGCTCGGCGAACTGGGCCTCGTCGTTCGCGTCGGCGATCGAGCCGGGACGCAGCCCGTCGCCGAGCGAGAAGGAGACGTCGTAGTGCCGCATGATCTCGCAGATCTCGCCGAAGCGCGTGTAGAGGAAGCTCTCCTGGTGATGCGCGAGGCACCACTTCGCGATGATGCTCCCCCCGCGCGAGACGATCCCCGTGAGGCGGTTCGCCGTCAGGGGCACGTATCGCAGGAGCACCCCGGCATGGACGGTGAAGTAGTCGACACCCTGCTCGGCCTGCTCGATCAGGGTGTCCCGGTAGATCTCCCAGGTCAGTTCCTCGGGGACCCCGCCCACCTTCTCGAGCGCCTGGTAGATCGGGACCGTTCCGATCGGGACGGGGGAGTTGCGCAGGATCCACTCGCGCGTCTCGTGGATGTCGCGCCCCGTCGAGAGGTCCATCACGGTATCGGCACCCCAGAGGGCGGCCCAGCGCAGCTTCTCGACCTCCTCCTCGATCGAGCTGCGCACGACGGAGTTGCCGATGTTCGCGTTGATCTTCACCCGGAAGCTGCGCCCGATGATCGTGGGCTCGAGTTCGGGGTGGTTGATGTTCGCGGGGATGATGGCTCGCCCGCGGGCCACTTCCTCCCGGACGAACTCGGCGGGGAAGCCCTCGCGGAGGGCCACGTACTCCATCTCGGGGGTGATCTCGCCCCTGCGCGCGTAATGCATCTGGGTGACGGAGCCGGTGCCGCGCAGGGTGGGGCGCACGAGGCCCTCCGGGATGGGGACGCCGGTGGGAGAGCGCTCGACCTCTTCGACGGGGCGCGCCCGGATCCAGCGGTCGCGCACGGAGAGGAGGCCGCGGTGGACCTCGTGCCCCCGCTCTCCGGCGGTGTCCGGGACGCGCAGGGGGGGCTCCCCCCCGGAGAGGGCGATCTCGCGCATGGGGACGCGGATCCCGTGCGGCCCCTCGAGGTGGACGCGGGTCGAGTTCGGGAAGTGGGTGCCGTAGTCGCTCGTCGTGCTCGCCATCTCGGGCCTCCGGTGCGGTTCGCGGGGTGCGGGCGATCCGGAAGGGTGCGGATGGTGGACTCACGACATGTGCGAACCGCCCCGAGGGGTCCCCGGGGGCCTTCGCGCCGCGCTTCCTCCGCCGGTATGATCCGGATCAGGTTCCAAGGGACTCTCTCAATCCCGGCGGCGTGCGCGCGGGATACCCCTGGCGGCTTGTTTCGAGGATGGAAGTTAGGGCGAGTCGGGTGCGGGGGCCAGTGGCGGGGGCGGCTCCCCGGTCAGCCGAGCTGGACCGGGCCGGTGCTCGCGTCGCCGTCGTACCACTCGAGCTCGACCTCGAGCTTGCGGCGGGTGCCGCGCTTCTTCTCCTTGAGGTCGAAGGAGACCTCGAGCTCGACTGCGTCCCCGACCTCGACGGGCACCTCGCGGCTGCCCTGCTGGAGCACGACTCGCCCCGACTCGATCTTCTCGGCGAGTTCGCGCAGGAAGGCCGCCGCACGCGCGCGGCTCGTGTGCTCCTCGGACTTGAACAGGACCTCCTTCTTGCGGGCCATCGTCTCTTCCTCGTGTTCGTGGGCATGGTTGTCGCGATTCCCGCCCGGCGCCTCGGGGCGATCGGTGGGCGGCTCGCCACTGGCTACCGATGGAGCGCCTGGAGGATCCGTCGGGGTTCTCGCCAGGAGGGGCTGCGGCGCGTGGGTTCATGGCGCGCACTGGAGGGTGTTCGGGACGCTCAGAGGCGAGGGATGACGGCGGCGTCGGATGGAGCTGGTTGCAGCGCGCCCGCAGGAGTCTCATGTTGGCTCCATGCCGAAGTCGATCACCATACGTGACGTTCCCCCGGAGACGCACGCGGAACTCATGGTCCGCGCCCGTCGATCGGGCCAGTCGCTCCAGGGCTACCTCCGCACGCACCTCATCGAGCTTGCCGGACACCCTGACGCGCAGGACCTGATGGCACGGGTCAGGGAACGAAAGGCGCGCACCGGATCCCGGCTACCAGGACGCCGCATCCTGGCCCACCGGGACGCCGACCGGCGGTGAGACCGGCCCCCAATGCCGGTTCCTCCACCCCCCGCGCAGGACCGGGCGTTCTTGACGCGAACCCGTTCCCAGCAGTATACCTGACGCTGCGCCTGACCGGAACCGGGGCCTCCCTGCTGCCGGCGCACCCGCGGGGGAGGCCCTCCCCACTTCGCCCCGGAGGAGAATGATGAAGGTCGTTTCGATGCGGTCCACCCTGCGCTGCGCCCTGGTCCTCCTGGCCGCAGCCGTGATGGGCTCGCTCACCGGGCTCGACGCCCAGACCCCGACCAACCCCTTCCGCCCCGACTACGAATGGGGCAACCTCCCCGATGACCGGGTCTGGGGTGCGACGAGCGCGATCTACCCCGCGCCCGACGGCAACATCTGGGTGGCGGAGCGCTGCGGCCAGAACTCCTGCGTCGGCTCGGACCTCGACATGGTGCTCCTGATGGACCCGGACGGGAACGTTCTCCGGAGCTTCGGCGCCGGCCAGATCGCCTGGCCGCACGGGATGTTCGTCGAGCCGAACGGCAACGTCTGGATCGCAGACGCCTCGACCTCGGGCGCAGAGGACCAGGGCATCGGCCACACCGTCATGAAGTTCAGCCCCGAGGGCGAGCTCCTCCTCACGATCGGCACCCCGGGCGTGCCGGGTGACCCGCCGAACAACCTCACCCGCCCGAACGACATGGTCGTCGGCCCTGACGGCACGATCTTCGTCGTCGACGGCCACGGCCCCGGGGGCACGAACCGCCTCATGAAGTTTGCCCCCGACGGCACCTACATCGAGACGATCGGGGAGAGCGGCTACGAGCCGGGCCAGTTCCTCGAGCCGCACGCGATCGCGATGGACTCCCAGGGCCGCCTCTTCATCGCGGACCGCTACAACAACCGGATCCAGATCATGGACCAGGAGGGGCAGTTCCTCGCCGCCTGGACCCAGTTCGGCCGCCCGAGCGGGATCTTCATCGACGAGCACGACCTCATCTACGTGGCCGACTCCGAGTCCGGCCCGGCCCCCAACCAGTACACCGGCCAGCGCAACGCCGGCTGGGAGCGCGGGATCCGGATCGGCGACGCCCGCACCGGCTGGGTCTTCCACTTCATCCCCGAGACCTGGAACCGCCCGAACCTGAGCGTGATGAGCTTCAGCGGGCCCGAAGGCGTCGCGGTCGACCGTGACGGAAATGTCTACGGCGCCGAGGTCTCGCAGCGCCGCGTGGTCAAGCACCACCGGCTCCACCCGATGATGATCCCCGTGCGCCCGGACGACGGCTGAGCCGCCGGCAAGGGGTGCTCCCGTTCGGGAGGAAGGCGGGCGAGGGCTTGCCTTCCTCCCGCGGAGCCCCCATCATTCCCGCATGACCTTCAAGCCGACGCACGCGCCGAACCATAATTGGAATTCGAATTCCAATCCGAATCCTCCCGGAGGCCCC
>SLDT01000170.1 GCA_007125125.1 Gemmatimonadota bacterium
AGCATGGGGCATCTTCGCGGATGCCGGGGGGGCCTGGCGACCTGTCGAGGGGGGGCGGGTGCACGAGAGCAGAACCGCAGTCGGCGTGGAGGCCACACTCCTCGCCACAGCGCTCTTCCGGGAACGCTACCGGGTGCGGGGCGGGGTGGCCTGGCCGCTCGAGAGCACCGGAGGGCCGAGTGCCTACCTCAGGGTTGGCTGGTCGCACTGAACGGGTCATGGGGGGGCGGGGTGAGCGGGGGCTCGGGAAATGTTCATGCCACCCCTTGACCCACTACATATGGTGGCCTATCATGCACTCCGCACCAAGATTTAGTGGTGTTCGGGGGGTTTTCCACGTCCCGAACGGCCCGTGATGCGGCCCGGTGACCGACTTTCCACCGTCGGGCCACCCTTCCCCACCGGTTCTCCACTCCTTTTCCACACTCTCGCCCGAGGAGTTTCCCGCCCATGTCCCCTCCAAGCCAGCCACCCGTTTCCGTCGACGAGCCCTGGATCTTCGATGACCGCGTTCCCGATGATCTGCCTCCGGCGCAGATGACGGACAACGCGCGGCTCGTCCTGGCACGGCGGTACCTCAAGAAGGACGAGGACGGAAACCCGATCGAGGAGCCGGAGACCATGTTCTGGCGCGTCGCCCGCGTCATCGCCGAAGAGGACCGTCGTCATGGCGCGTCCGACGCAGCGATCGAGGAGCTCGCCCGTCAGTTCTACGAGCTCATGACCACGGGGACCTTCGAGCCCAACAGTCCGACGCTGATGAACGCGGGTCGTCCCCTCGGGCAGCTCTCGGCCTGCTTCGTCCTTCCTGTCGACGATGCCCTCTCGAATGGGAAGAGCGGGATCTACGACACGCTCAAGGCGATGGCGCTCGTGCATCAGTCCGGCGGGGGAACCGGTTTCGCCTTTTCCAGGCTGCGTCCCACGGGCGACAACGTGCGTTCCACGATGGGCGTGGCCTCGGGGCCGGTCTCCTTCATGCGGCTCTACGATGCCTCGACCGAGGTGGTCAAGCAGGGGGGCACGCGCAGGGGTGCGAACATGGGGATCCTGCGGGTTGATCATCCCGACATCCGGGAGTTCATCACGTGCAAGGACGACACCTCGCAGATCACGAACTTCAACATCTCCGTCGCGATTACGGATGCCTTCATGGAGGCGGTGAGGACCGATGGGGAATACGAGCTGCGCAACCCGCGGACGGGGGAGATCACCGGAACGGAGAAGGCTCGAGAGATCTTCGACCTCATCGTGAATGGCGCCTGGAAGACGGGAGAGCCCGGTGTCTTCTTCGTCGATCGCGCCAACGAGTACAACCCGGTTCCTGCCCTTGGCTCCTACGAGGCGACGAACCCCTGCGGCGAGCAGCCCCTGCTCCCCTATGATGTCTGCAACCTGGGCAGTGTGAACGTCGGGAAGTTCGTTCGCACAGGGGTGCCGGCCGATGCGGAGGTCTCCGAGCACGTCGACTGGGATGCGCTCCGGCGGGTCGTCCACCTCTCGACCCACTTTCTGGACAATGTGATCGACGCGAATCGCTATCCGCTTCCGGCGATCACGGAACTTGCCCAGACGATCCGGCGCATCGGGCTGGGGGTCATGGGCTGGGCCGACCTTCTCGTGCGGGTCGGGGTCCCGTACAACTCGGTCGAGGGGGTTGAGCTGGGGCGCCGGCTGATGGAGTTCGTGAACGAGGAGTCGAGGAGGGCCTCCGAGCGTCTCGCCGAGACGCGCGGAGTCTTTCCGGCCTGGGAGGCCTCGATCTGGGGGCCGGACGAGAGCTGTGCACGCCGTCCCGACGGTTCGAGGATCCGTCCGGAGCGCCGACTCCGGAACTGCAACCTCACGACGGTGGCGCCGACCGGCACGATTTCGATCTTTGCCGGATGCTCGGGGGGAATCGAGCCGCTCTTCGCCGTCGCCTTCATGCGCAATCAGGCCGGTGCGCTCATGCCGGATGTCAATGGAGACTTCGTCCGCATCGCGAAGGAACAGGGGTGGTACTCCGACGAGTTGATGGAACGGATCGCCACCGAGGGTCACATCCACTTCGACGAGGTGCCCTCCGAGGTCCAGGAGGTCTTCGTGACTTCGCACGACATCTCCCCCGAGTGGCACGTCCGGATGCAGGCTGCCTTCCAGGAGCACACGGACTCTGCGATCTCCAAGACCACGAACTTCGCAAACGAGGCCACGAAGGACGACGTCCGAAAGATCTACGAACTCGCCTTCGAGCTGGGCTGCAAGGGAGTGACGGTCTACCGCGATGGCTCTCGTCCGATGCAGGTCCTCTCGACCGGCAAGACCTCGAGCCAGGAAGACCAGGAGGTTGCCGCACGGCTCGAGCAGCAGCTCGCCGATGCCCGTGAAGAGGCTCACCAGCTCCGAATCCGGAGCGAAGAGATGGAGGCGCGCCTTCTCGAGCAGGACGAGGACGCGAGAGCCCGCCGTCACAAGCGGCAGCGCCCCTCGATTCTCCGCGGCCGTACGATCAAGATGAACTCCCCTCTCGGTGATCTCTACGTGACGATCAACGAGGACGAGACGGGGCGGCCCTTCGAGGTCTTCTGCACCCTGGGCAAGGCGGGGGGCGCGGCGATGGCCGACAGCGAGGCGATCGGCCGGCTGGCCTCCCTCGCGCTCCGCTCGGGGGTTCCGATCACGGCGGTCCGCGACCAGCTCCGCGGAATCTCCTGTGACCGCGCGGTGGGTGTGGGCCCGAACAAGGTCCTCTCCGCGCCGGACGCGGTCGCGCAGGCGATCGAGCACTACCTGCGGGAGCGGGAGGGCGTTCAGGAGGAGCTCCTCCCTGTCGAGAGCACGCCGGTCGTTCGCGCGAGCGGCGCTACCCTTCCGGCCCCTTCGATGCAGGCGGCGCAGATGCAGCAGTCCTTCCTCGGGAGCTGCCCCGAGTGCGGGACCGGCCAGCTCGCCTACGAGGAGGGCTGCGTGAAGTGCCACGTCTGCGGGTTCAGCGAGTGCGGTTGAGCCGGGACTGACCTCCGGGCGAAGCCGCGGGTCAAGGCGAGGGGGAAGGGCGCCGCGCCCTTCCCCCTTCGTCGTGAGTTGGTCGGCCTCCGCTGCGTCTCTTCAACCGCCCTCTGCGCATCGGTTTGCGCGGGAGCAGTTCCGGGAGATCGGGCTCTGCCCCACCCGAGGAGTCTCTTCGAGGGGGGTGACGAGATCCGGGGGCGCGAGATGGAGATCATCCGGCACGTGGCCGCACGGCGGTCGAACAAGGCGATCGGGCAGGCCCTTTCGATCTCGCCCCGGACGGTGAGCACCCACCTCACGAACATCTTCCGGAAGCTCGAGGGGAAGAGCCGGGGGGAACTCGCGGACCGTGCGAGGGTCAGGGCTGGCTCGACTAACCACACACACACGGTCCGCCCCCAAAATGATTCCAGAGCCGCCCGAACTCTCGCCGTCCAAGATGGATGGCGAACTGTCCGTCTCCGTCGTCCAGCCGCGAGCGCATCCCTTCGACCCCGAGGGCGCGGTCCGCGCCGTGGAGGAGGGAGTCCGGACCGAGGCCGCCCGCGGTGCCCGGCTCGTCCTCTTTCCCGAAGCCTTCGTGGGGGGATACCCATGGGGCCTCCGCTTCGGCACGGCGGTCGGCGGACGCACCGACGCGGGGAAGGAGATGTATCGTCGCTACTGGGCCTCCGCGATCACCATTCCCGGTCCGGAGAGCGACCGGCTCGCACGGGTAGCCCGCGAGGCCGGGGTCCTCCTGGGCGTGGGCGTCGTGGAGCGGCTTCCCGGACGCGGGGGCACCCTCTACTGCACCCTGGCCTGGTACGGGCCCGAGGGTGGGCCACCCCGGATCCACCGGAAGCTCAAGCCCACGGCGGCGGAGCGCCTTGTCTGGGGAGAGGGAGACGGAAGCACCCTGCCCGTGGTCGAGGTCGACGGCTGGCGGGCGGGCGGGCTCATCTGCTGGGAGAACTACATGCCCCTGGCGCGGACGGCGATGTACGGCAAGGGGATCGAGGTGTATGCGGCACCGACGGCCGACGACCGGGATCGTTGGCAGTCAACCCTTCGCCACATCGCGGTCGAGGGCCGGTGCTACGTGCTGGGCTGCAACCAGTACGTACTGCGGTCGCACTACCCGGAGGGCGTCGATCCGGAGGGCGAGCTCGATGGCTCGCCGGACGAGATGTGTCGGGGAGGCAGTGTCGTGTACGGCCCGGATGGCAGTTGCCTCGCCGGACCCCTCCATGGAGCTCCGGGGGTGCTCCGGGTGGCACTGGATCCGGGCGCGCTGGCGAGAGAGCGCTTCGAGTTCGACCCGGTCGGTCACTACGCGCGCCCGGATGTCTTCCGGCTCAGCGTGAACGAGGAAGCGTCTCCATCGGTGAGTTTCGAAGGCGGAGGCTCCCCGGGAAGGGCGGGGCCGGGCCGGCTGGGGCCCGGGGCAGAACAGGGGTTCGAGGACACGCCTTGATCCAGCGACGGGTTGGGGGCGAGCTTTCACCTGCGCCGCCGACCGCCTCCGGACTCACCGGGCGTGGCCTGGCTGCTGCCGCCGAATCTGAACCCCGAACCGCGGACCAGGAGCTCCTGATGACCCAGTCGGCCCGCCCCTCCGGGCGCACCCGTGCTCTCCTCGACCAGTCACACCGCTGGAGTGCCCATAACTACAAGCCTCTTCCCGTGGTGCTCGAGCGCGGTGAGGGGGTCTGGGTCTGGGATGTGGATGGGCGCCGCTACCTCGACATGCTCGCCGCCTACTCCGCCCTGAACCAGGGACACCGGCACCCCGCGATCCTGCAGGCGGCGCTCGATCAGATGGAGAAGATCACCCTCACCTCGAGGGCCTTCGAGAACGACCAGATGGGCTCCTTCCTCGAAGAACTCTGCGAAGCGACGGGGTTCGAGGCCGCCCTCCCCATGAATACGGGGGCGGAGGCGGTCGAGACCGCGATCAAGATGGTGCGCAAGTGGGGCTACGAGAAGCGAGGGGTTCCGCGGGACCGCGCCGAGATCATCGTCTGCGAGGGGAACTTCTCGGGTCGGACGACGACGATCATCTCCTTTTCCTCGGAAGAGCAGTACCGAGAGGGATTCGGTCCCTTCACCCCCGGGTTTCGGGAAGTCCCGTACGGGGATGTGCAGGCCTTTCGCGAGGCGGTGAACGAGAATACCGTGGGGTTCCTCGTCGAGCCGATCCAGGGGGAGGGTGGCGTTGTCGTTCCCCCGGACGGTTACCTGCGGGCGACCAGGGAGATCTGCCGCGAGCAGGGAGTCGCCTTCATGGCTGACGAGATCCAGACGGGACTCGGTCGCACGGGCCGCCTGTTCTGCTGTGACTGGGAAGAGGTGCGGCCCGACGTGCTCATCGTCGGAAAGGCGCTCGGCGGGGGCGTCTATCCCGTTTCCGCAGCGATTGCCGACCGCGACCTGATGGACGTCTTCAGGCCGGGTGACCATGGTTCGACCTTCGGGGGGAATCCGCTCGGAGCTGCGGTTGCCCGGGCTTCCCTTCGGGTCATCCTGGACGAGGGATTGGCCGAACGGTCGGCGGAGCTGGGGGGATGGCTCATGGAAGCGCTGAGGAAGGTCGAATCACCTCATGTCGACCATGTCCGAGGCAAGGGGCTCATGATCGGTGTCGTGATTCGGGAGTCTTCCGGGCCGGCCCGTCCCTTCTGCGAGGCACTGATGGATCGCGGCATCCTCGCGAAGGAGACCCACCACCAGGTGATTCGGTTCGCGCCGCCACTCACGATCGAGCGAGGCGAACTCGAAGAGGCTCTCGAGTCGATCGGTCCCGTGCTGCAGGGCCAGGGGGTGGCCATGTGAGCCCTCTGTGGTTCTCGGTGTCGCCCGTTTGAGGGCACTTCACCGAGTCACCATTCGATCGTTCCTTCCTTCGAGGCATCGATCTGTTCGGCGGTACCGCCACCGAGCAGGACATCATCAATCTGGCCGTAGAGGAAGTCACGGGACTTTCGATCCCGCGGGTCAAGACCGTAGTGATTGATGAGAAGGGTCTGGTGCTCCAGCCATTCGCTCCAGCAGGTCTGGCATATCTCGGACTGGATTCGCTCGCCTCGGTCATTGCGAAAGGGGGGGCGGGCCAGGGCAGGTCGTTCGTCCTGGCAACGGCGGCAGTGAATGGTCGCTTCGGGCATGGAGGGGCGCGTGGGTTCGTGATGGGGGAGGCGGAGTGGACGCAGTTGCCCACTCCTTCTACATTTGCATGCTGATCCGGATTCGGCCACGGAGGGGCAGACACCAGTCCCACCCCTCCCGCGCCGATTGAGTTCCCCTCGCCGAGGGCGCCGAATGCTGACGAAATCGCAGCTGGAACATATTGAGAAGCGGCTTCAGGAAGAGCGCCGCCGGGCGCTCAGGTCGCTCGGGCTCTTCGACCAGATGGCCAAGGCCGATCGTGAGTCGGGTGACTCCGACCTGTCTGCCTACACGGACCACATGGCGGACCAGGGAACGGAGGCGATGGAGCGGGAAAAGGCCGCTCTGTTCGCTACGAAGGAGGGGCGGTACCTCTACAGGATCGAGGAGGCGTTGCGCAGGCTCTACTCGGACGAACAGACCTTTGGGACGTGCCACACGTGCGGTGCCCCCGTCGGCTTCGAGCGACTGGATGCGCTGCCGCACGCCCGTTACTGCATCGACTGCAAGATCCGGGAAGAGGACGGCAGTTGACTCCTCCCCGAGGGCCCCGGGTCGCGACCCGGGGCCCTCGGGGCATCCCTTGAGCCGGAGAGTGGGCCAGGAGGCCTCTTCGAGGTCCTCCTCCTCGGGCACATGAAGCGGACTCGCTGAACGCCACAGCGCTTCGACCTGTTCGCGAAGCTCTCGGATCTCGGGCTCCATGGGCTGGTCCTGCAGGTGGTAGCGGGCCGCACTCAGTGCCCGATACGCTCGCCACAGCGCCGCCGAAGCGGGGGTTTGCTCGTGGCTTCTCCGCTTTTCGCCCTGGACCCTCGAGAGCACCCAGTCGGTCATCTCCTCGTCAAGGAGCATGACGTCTCCGTCGGACTTCGACTCGTCTTCGACAAACTTCTGAAGCTTCTTTTTGAAGCTCTTCGGGACACCTGCCACGACGTAAATCGAGAGATCGTCTCTCTGAAGCATTTCAGATGCCATGAAGCCTCCGTTGTGAACTCGGATGGGGATGTGCGTTCGGCGGAGTCGGACAACGCCGGCTCCGACCTCCGAAAGTGATTAGGCTGGTGGGTTGCGGGGCCCGGAGTAGCCCGGCGCCGAAAGGGCGGCGAGCAGGTCGGAACCCAGGACATGGACCTGCCAGTTGCGCAGGAGGGAAGCCTCATGGAGCTGATCCATGGATCGGGGATTGAGCTCCGCGATCTTCTGGAGCAGCGAATTCGAGATAAGCACGCCGCGTTCAAGCCCCAAGTCGCTGGCGCGCTGGTTACGAAGCTCCTTGAGCCGAAGGAACCGCTCTTCGACCTCCGGCGATGGACGGCCTCGTCCGAAATGATCGGAGCGCGGCAGGCCCATGATCGCTTCGTCGGGAAGCTCCCCGATCTCGCCGAGAGCCTCCAGCAGCGCGGGGCCCTCCTCCCGTGCCAGCGAGCGATTGAAGCCCTGAATGCTCTCGAGTGCCTCGCGAGATCGCGGGTTCTGGAGAGCCACCTCCGCGAGGACCTGGTCTCCCGCGATGCGGAAGGGCGCCCGATCGCGGCGGCGGGCAACCGTGTCCCGCCACTCGAGCGCCGCGCGCAAGCGGTGGACCTCGCGATCCGTCATGTCGCGAGCCGCACGAATCCGGGAGACAGGATCAGTGTCGTCGGGTTGCTCGTAGCGGATCTCTGCCAGGGCCTCGAACTCTTCCTGCGCCCAGTCGAGCCGATCTGCTTCAACGAGCGCCTCGTGCAGAAGATCGGCGAGCTCCATGAGGTGAGCGGTGTCGAGAGCGGCGTACCGCATCATCTCATCGGGAATGGGTCGGATGCCCCAGTCCGCCCGCTGGTACTTCTTCGAGAGCCGTATGCCGAAATGGCGCTCCAGGAGCGCCGACAGCCCGACACCTTCCACGCCCAGGAGGGTTGCCGCGATCTGGGTGTCGAAGAGACGGCGGGGCCGGATCCCGAGGTCCCGGTCCAGCAGCCTCATGTCGAAGTCGGCTCCGTGCATGACGATCTCGCGCTCCGGGTCCTCGAGAATCGGCCGCAGAAGCTCGTCAGCCGGCACCGCGAAGGGGTCGATGAGGTAGTGGCGTGATCCGGTCGTGAGCTGGACAAGACACAGACGATCCGAATAGCGGTGAAATCCCGCGGCCTCGCAATCGAGTGCGACACGGCCTGCAGACGCCAAGGCGTCCGTCAGCTCGCTCAAGTCTTCCGAACTGTCGACTAGTCGGATGTCCATCGGGTGCCCATGAACCTGAAGGTGGATGGGGGCGAATGGAGGGGTGGCCGAGCCGGGGAGGCGGACCGGGACGCGCGCTTCTCACCACGCGGAAGTCGCACCGCCGACCGTCGTACGCACCGAAGGCCTCGGCGGATCTCGCTCCGTCGCCCCCACCTCGTGCCACAGCCTGAAAGATACACTGTGAAACGTCCGCTGTTCCGAAAGAGGACAATTCGAGTCCCTGCGAGAGGCACCCCGCCGAGGTATCGCCGAGGTCACGTGCCTTGCCCCCCGGCCACCATGACGACAACTTCCCCGCCAGACTCCAACCCTCAATCCGCGCTGGCAACTCGATGCTTCGCACGAAACTCGTCTGTACGCTCGGTCCCGCCACATCCAGCCGGGAGACAATCCGGGCCCTGATCGGTGCCGGGATGAACGTTGCTCGGATCAACATGTCTCATGGGCGGCGCGAAGATCACCGCACGACCATCGCCCACGTCCGGGCGTCCGCTGCCGAGATGGGGCGGCCCGTTTCGATCCTCGTGGACCTGCAGGGTCCCAAGATTCGGGTCGGAAGCCTCGCCCAGCCGGTCGAGCTTTCGGACGGGGACGAGATCACCTTTGCCCCCGAAGAGGAGGTCGGCGAGGGGGAGCTGCCCACCACGTATGCGGCGCTGGCCCAGGACGTCCAGCCCGGCGATCCAGTGCTCCTCGACGATGGCCTACTCGAACTGGAGTGCGTCGAGACCCGCGAGAACCGGGCTCGTTTTCGGGTGGTGCGTGGCGGAATCCTGCGGGGGAACAAGGGCATCAACATTCCGACGGGTGCCCTCTCCGCCTCTTCCCTCACGCCGAAGGACCTCGCCGACCTCGACTTCGCCCTCGCCGAGCAAGCCGAGTTCGTCGGGCTTTCCTTCGTGCGATCGGCTTCCGACGTCGAAGACCTCCGCACCCGCGTACGCGATCGGGCGCTGATCGTGGCGAAAGTCGAGATGGCGCGGGCACTCGGGGCAATCGAGGACATCCTGGCCGTGTCGGACATGGTCATGGTGGCCCGTGGAGACCTGGGAGTCGAGCTTCCCTTCGAGGAAGTGCCACTCGCCCAGAAGAGGATCATCCAGCTCGCCAACTACCACGCCCGTCCGGTGATCACGGCGACGCAGATGCTCGAGTCGATGATCCAGCATCCGCGCCCGACCCGCGCAGAGGCCTCGGACGTGGCAAACGCCGTCCTCGATGGGACCGACGCCGTCATGCTCTCGGGTGAGACCGCGATCGGCCGGTACCCCGTTCATGCGGTCGACGCCCTTCGACGAATCGCCACCGAGATCGAGTCGAGCGGGGTCCTGGAGGCAGGTCCACGCTACCTCGACACCACCCGTCACTCGATGCGTGCCGGAGCGACACCCAGAGAGCACGCAGTCGCCTCGGCCACCGTCGAGGCGGCTCGGAACCTCGATGCCCCGGCAATCCTCACGATCACCCGCTCGGGGTTCTCGGCCCGCCTCGTCTCTTCTCACCGGCCTCCGGTGCCCATCTTTGCCGTCACGACCGATCGGATGACCTATCGTCAGCTCACCGCAGTCTGGGGGGTTGTACCCGTGATTGCGGAATCCGTCGAAGTGAGTTACGAGTCGCTCACCGACTTCGGCCGACGGGCCATCCTCGAGGCCGGGATCGGAGCTCCCGGAGACTCCGTGCTCGTCACCGCGGGCTTTCCCTTCCATCAGCCCGGTACGACGAACACCATGCGTGTCGAGCACCTCTAGTGCGCCTGACCTTCCTGGGCACCGGCACCTCCTTCGGAGTCCCCGTCGTGGGGTGCGACTGTGCGGTCTGCACCTCCACGGACCCTCGCGACCGGCGGACCCGGCATGCCGCGCTCCTGACCTGGGACGATGGCCGCCGCGTCCTCGTGGACACGCCCCCGGAGCTCCGCCTCCAGCTCCTCCGGGAGTCCGTGGGCCGCATCGACGCGGTGTGGTACACCCATCTCCACGCCGACCACCTCCACGGAATCGACGACCTCCGAGTCTTCTCGGTGCGGGCCGGAAGAGACCTGCCCGTATTCGCGTCCCGGGACGTGCGCGCCGCACTCGAGGCACGTTTCGACTACATCTTCGATCCTGCCATCCGGCCGGAGGAAGGCACGTCGAAGCCCCAGTTGCACCTTCGAACCTTGAGCCCCTTCGAACCGGCGGCCCTTGCCGGCGAACCCTTTCTCCCTCTCCCCGTGCCACACGGCCGAATGACGGTCCTCGGGTTTCGGCTGGGTTCGCTCGGTTACGTCACGGATGCAAAGGCGCTCCCCGCCGAGACCTTCGCAGCGCTCGAGGGAGTCGACACCCTCGTCCTGAACGCCCTCTGGTTCGGTCGACCCCATCCAACCCACTTCAACGTGGAGGAGGCGGTCGAGGTCTCGGCCGCCCTCGGGGCCCGCCGCACCTACCTCACCCACCTCACCCACCGGTCGTCCCATCGGGAGCTCGAGGAACGGCTTCCGGAGCGGGTCCGGCCCGCCTGGGACGGACTCACGATCGATCTACCAGGAGCGGCCACGTGAAGCTGCCGACCCTCGAATACGGAGATCTTCTCGAGCACCGCCTCGGTCCCGGCCGGGGCCTCGACCCCGCTCGCCTCCGGGGCGACCTGCAGGAGCGCTTCGCGTCGGCGCTTCTCGGTTTCAGGGAGCGGCGCGACCGGGGAGAGCTCGGCTTCCTCGACCTTCCGACCGACGCCTCGCTCGCGCGGCAGGTGGTCGAGGTCGCAGACTCTTTCGCACAGTGGTTCGAAGAGCTCGTCGTGGTCGGAATCGGGGGATCTTCCCTCGGAACTCGCGCACTTGCCGAGGGGCTCCTCGGTGGGCACTGGAACGAACTCGACGACGAGGCGCGCGATCACTTTCCGCGTCTGCACTTTCTGGACAACCCCGACCCGGACACGACCGCGGCCCTTCTGGATCGCCTGGACCTGCGTCGCACACTCTTCAACGTCGTCAGCAAGAGTGGTGGCACGGTCGAGACCATTGCCCAGCTCCAGATCATCGAGGAACGGCTGCGGGCCGCTGTCGGGGAAGAGGCCGTCCGGGGGCACCTCCTCTTCACGACCGATCCCGAACGGGGCGATCTTCGGCGTCTGGCCGACGCCATGCAGGTTCCCGCCCTTCCCGTCCCTTCGAACGTCGGGGGGCGGTTCTCCGTACTGTCCCCAGTGGGTCTCCTCGCGGCGGCCACGGTGGGCATCGAGGTCGACCGGCTCCTCGCCGGGGCTGCCGCGATGGCCGACCGATGTCTTAGGGACGAACTGGTCGAGAACCCGGCCGGAATCCTCGCGACCCTCCTTCATGCCTCCGACCGGGACATGGGACGGTCCGTTCACGTCTTCATGCCCTACTCGGACCGACTCCGCGCCACTGCACTCTGGTTCCAGCAACTCTGGGCCGAGTCGCTCGGGAAGCGCCCGGGAACAGGCGGCAGCCTCGAGGCCTCGAGCGCGGGCGTCGGACCGACGCCCGTCGCCGCGCTCGGTGCGGTGGACCAGCACTCGCTTCTTCAGCTCCTCATGGACGGGCCGGATGACAAGGTCGTGCTCTTTGCCCGGATCCGCCGGCGACGAGACGACCTGGCGATTCCGGGGCTTCATCTCGAAGCTCCGTCGTTCGGGAGGGTTGCCGGGCATACCCTGGGTGGGCTCCTGGACATCGAGCTTCGCGCGACCCGAGAGGCCCTCCGCCGCGTCGGTCGACCGTCTCTCACCCTTGAGCTCGACACGCTCGACGAAGAGTCTTTGGGGGCGACGCTCATGCTTTGCCAGATCGCGACCGTTCTGGCCGGTGAGCTCTACGGTGTGAACCCTCTCGACCAGCCGGGGGTTGAACTCTCGAAGACCCTGACGGCCGAGTTTCTCGCTTCCGGCTCCGAGACGCGGGAAGGTGGGCATCCGTCGGCGGTGGATCGAGCGCCATGGACGGTCTGAGGGCGGGGGCATGCCTTCAGGAACCGGAGCGCTGACCCTATAATGAAAGGGCCGATTGCCCGCCCGGACGCAGGTCGCAGGTCCGGCCGACGAAACGGAAACACACGAACTGCTGAACCCAAGGGAGGCTGGAATGAGGGATCGTGACGACGGACCGTACTATGTGATCGAACGGGAAACGGGAAGTGGCGTGGGACCCTTCCTCCTGGGGGCCCTGCTCGGAGCGGGCGTGGCGCTCCTCTTCGCGCCGCGCTCCGGCGAGGAGACGCAACGCGACCTGAAGGAGCGGGCAACGAGGCTGCGAGATGCTGCCGAAGAGAGGGTCCGCGAGGCGCAGGAAGAGATCGAAGAGAGGCTGGAGGCTGCGCGACAGGACCTGATGCAGCGGGTCGAGGCCGTGCGGGAAGCAGTCGAGACCGGTCGCCACGCCGCTCATGATGCACGACAGGAGCTCGAGGAAAAGCTCGAGCGCTCGAAGGCGGCCTACCGAGCCGGGGTCGATGCGGCGGGTGAGACCCTGCGCGGAGATGCACCGGCCTCCGAGGAGGAGTCGGCCTGACCGAAGAGGCATCTCCCGCAGCGCTCGGAGGCGAGGAGAAGAGGGGGGCAGTAGAGGCCGGAACCCCGGGGGTTGCCGAGACGATCCTCGCCGAGGCGTCCGCCGAGGTCGGGCAGGAGGGACAAGATCGTTGGCAGGTCGCGACGACGGGAAGGGGACTCTGGCCTCACCTCCGCTTTCTGGCGCGGGATCTCGGCGTCCGCATTCGGCGAAGCGACCTCTTCTTCATGGCGGGTGCGATCAGCTTCAACGTGCTCATCGCGATCGTTCCCCTGGTCCTGCTCCTCCTCGGGATCAGCGGGATCGTGGTGAGCACGATCAGCGAGCGAGAAGGCCGGCCGACGGAGGAGTTCCTGGAGGTGCTCATGGGCTACCTCCCGGCCATCGGTGGCGACATCGAACTCGCTCGAACCGTCGCTGGGGTGGTCGAGGGAATCGTCGAGGAGAGGACGGGCTTCTCCGTGATCGGCGCGATCGTCCTCGCCTGGATCGCCACCCGGCTCGTGGGCACGCTCCGCGTGGTCCTGCGCCACATCTTCGAACTCGACGAGGACCGGGGGCTCGTGTCGGGCAAGCTCTTCGACCTTCAGGTGGTCTTCCTCGGTGGCGGCCTGATTCTTCTGAATGTCTTCGTGACGGTGGCGGCACGGGCCACGCAGGCCTTCGGTGCGGAGCTCCTCGGGACCGAGGGTCCGCTGCCGCTCATCCTTCGATGGGCTGCGGGGCCGTTTCTGGGCTTTCTCTCGGCCTGGACCCTCTTTCTGCTTCTGTACCGATACATTCCGGCCAGGCGGCTGGCGTGGCGAATCGCGATCGTGGGAGCTACCTTCACTGCCGTCTTCTATGAACTGATGAAGGAAGGGTTCGCCTGGTACGTGACCACCTTCGCAGACTTCGGCAACGCCTACGGGAGTCTGGCCGTTGCAGCGATCCTCTTCTTCTGGATCTATTACGGGGCCGTGGTGTTCATCCTCGGAGGCATCGTGTCCCGAAGTTTCGAAACCTGGAGAGCCTTGCGGATGAAAGACTTGAACACCGAGAGCCGAAAGGGGGGAGCGCAACTCGCAGCCGGGGCGCTGCTGCTCGCAGGAGGCCTCCTTCTTTCCGGTTCGGCTCTGACGGCGCAGTCCGTTCTCTTCACGAACGGAGCCAATGGAGCGGTGGCCCCGAACGGACCGAGCGGAGGCGTGCTGAACGGAGGCGATCCCGTGCTCTTCGCGGATCGTTCCCTCGAGCGGGAGATGCTGACGAATGCGCCCCTGGTCGATCATGACGGACCCTACGTGGTGGTCCACATCGCCGAGAGCAGGGTGTTCGTCCTCGAAGGCCGCGAGGTGATCTGGTCGGCGCCGGCCGGCACGGGGAATGGCTTCGAGCTCGAAGGACAGGGGCAGGAGTGGACCTTCACGACCCCGATCGGGATGTTTCAGGTTCTGCGCAAGGAAAAGGATCCGGTCTGGATCGTGCCGGACTGGTGGTATGTGCAGCGAAACATCCGTATTCCCCCGCGTGACGACCCCTCCCGATACATGGAGAACACCCTCGGGACGTCGGCCATCTACCTTGGGGACGGCATCGCGATCCATGGCACGGATCGGCCGGAATACCTCATGCCGACGGACCCCGATGCCCGTCGGGTATCCCATGGCTGCATCCGGCTCACGAACGAGGCTGCACGGCAGCTCTATCACTTCGTGGATGTCGGCACGCCGGTCCTCATCTTCTGAGTCGGGGTCCGGGGAACGGACACCGCTCACTACCCCCGTCCGCGCATGAGCGAGCAGAAGGAAGGCCGCCGGGTCGTGGCGTCGAATCGCAAGGCCAGGCACGAGTATCACATTCTCGATACGTGGCAGGCGGGAATCGTCCTCAAGGGCCCGGAGGTGAAGTCTCTGCGCGAGGGAAAGGTTTCCTTTCAGGACGCCTTCGCCCGAATCGAGGGGGGCGAGGTATGGCTCTACAGCCTCCACATCTCACCGTATGAACAGGCGAATCGGTTCAACGCCGACCCCGTTCGCCCGCGAAAGCTCCTCCTGCGTGGCGAGGAGATCCGCCGACTCGTGGGAAAGGTCGAGGAGAAGGGTCTCACGCTGATACCTCTCGACCTCCACTTCAGCCGCGGGTATGCGAAGGTGACCCTTGCCCTCGCGAGGGGAAAGAACCTTCACGACAAGAGAGAGAAGCTGCGCAAGCGGACGCAGGAGATGGAGGCGCGTCGAGCTGTCCGGGAGGCCAGGTGAGGAGGGGGGCACGGCGAGCCGTGTTCGCCCTGGGTGCCCTCCTCACGCTCGTGACTGCGGTTCCGATCGCTGCCATGCAGGAGAGAGGCGAAGACCTGCTGAGAATCGCGCTCCCGGATGGGCAGCTTTTCGAATTGCGTGTCGAGCGGCACCGAGGGTTCGGGGCCGTGCCGGCGCGAGAGGTTGCCCGAATCGGGTGGAGCCTGGAGGAGATCGGGCAGGGGGCACGGCTGTCCCATCGTTCCGGTGCACGGGTCGATCTGGCGCCCGGGTCTCCCTTTCTGGTCTGGGATGGAGAACCAGTCCAGATGCTGCACCCTCCGTACCGCTTTGGCGAGCACCTCTGGCTTCCGATGCAGTTCCTGGTGGACCTCCTGCCGGGGTTCTTTCCACGCGCCTACGAGTGGGATGCCGAGGCGCGGGTGCTCCGGGTCGAGGGGGCACGCGAGGGAATCACCCCCGGTCGGGCGGTGGCGGTGACCTCGGCGCCCGCCATGCCCAGCCGGGACGAGCGCCCCCGACTCGTCGTGATCGACCCGGGGCACGGGGGCGAGGACACGGGGGCTGTCGGGCCCGGAGGGACCCTCGAGAAGGACGTTGCGCTCGGGTTCGCGCTTGCGCTGGCGCGAGTCATGGAGGGTGACCCCCGCTACGAGGTGCGCCTCACTCGCGAGAGGGATGTATTCGTTCCCCTGTGGGAGCGGGGTGCGTTGGCGACGGAGTGGAAGGGAGATCGCCCGGGCCTCTTCCTCTCGATTCACGCGAATTCGCTTGCCGATCGGCCGGACGTGAGAGGATTCGAGACCTACTTCCTGTCTGAGGCCCGGACCGAGCACGAGCGGCGTGTCGCCGCGGCCGAGAACGCCCCCCTCCAGTTGGAGCGGCCCGAGCACGCGCCCCCGGTCGATGACCCGCTTCTGGCCGCAATCATTCGTGACCTGCGAACCTTCGACCACCAGCACTGGTCGGCTCTCCTTGCCGAAATCGTGCAGGAGGAGTTCGCGCGCTTCCATCCGGGCCCCGACCGCGGGGTGAAGCAGGGACCCTTTGCCGTGATCACGAATTCCCTGATGCCCTCGGTGCTCATCGAGGTGGGTTTTGTCTCGCATCGCGAGGAGGAACGGCTTCTCCGGGACCCGGCCTTCCAGGAGCGCACGGCGGAAGCCCTTGCGAGGGCGGTCGATCGATTCTTCGAGCGGTACCCTCCCCGCTCCGGGGGAGGAGGGTGAGCGGGCGCCGGGGCAGTGGGCTCGAGAACGAGCTCTTCGGAATCACCTTCGCCAATCCGGTTCTCCTGGCGGCAGGCACCTGCGGATTCGGAGAGGAGCTCTCCGACGTGGTCGAGCTGGATCGGCTGGGCGGGTTCGTGACGAAGTCCGTCACACTCGAGCCCCGGGGGGGGAATCCTGCGCCCCGGGTGACGGAGTTTCGTGCCGGCATGCTCAACTCGATCGGGCTCGCGAATCCCGGGGCTCGTGACGTCCTGCGAACCAAGCTCCCCTGGCTTCGAGACCGGATCCGGCGTGCGCGCGTCATCATCAGCGTGGCAGGCCACTCCGCGTCGGAGTACGCGGAGGTCATCGGCATCCTGGATCCTGGGGAAGGCTTCGAGGGGTTCGAGGTCAACCTCTCGTGCCCGAACGACACGCGGCTCGGCGGACTTCCCTTCGCGCTTGACCCCGATGCTGCGGCTCGCGTGATCGAGGCCGTCCGGCCGCGGACCCAGAGACCGCTGATCGCCAAGCTGGCGCCGAACACCCCCGACTTCGGGCCCGTAATCCGACGACTGGAAGCGGCGGGGGTCGATGGATTCACCCTCGTGAACACGATGCCCGGGCTCGTTCTCGACCCTGAGTCGGGACGCCCAGTTCTGGGGGCTGGCCCGGGAGGGGTGTCCGGACCCGCCCTTCGGGCGATCGGGGTCCATGCCGTCTGGCGCGCTGCCGAATACACCGCGCTTCCACTGATCGGGGTCGGGGGGATCGCGGAGGGAGAGGATGCGGAGCAGTACTTGATGGCGGGGGCCTCCCTGGTGCAAATCGGCACGGCCTCCTTCTGGGATCCGCGGACGGCGGAACGTGTACTGAAGGGGGTGGAACGTGCAGTCACCCGGAGGCCCGGGGGACTCGGTACCCTGGTCGGTCTGGCCCGACGCTCGGGCGCCGCGCAACAGCCCGACGCTCCAGCAGAGGCAGCGGTCGAGAATCATGTCTGAAATCATTGTGGCACTCGACGTGCCCGACAGGGAGCGTGCTCTTCGCCTCGTCGAGCGGCTCGGCGACACCGCCGACTTCTACAAGGTCGGGCTCCAGCTGTACACCGCGTGGGGCCCTGATGCCGTGCGCGAATTGCGAGGGCTGGGAAAGCGTGTCTTCCTGGACCTCAAGCTACATGACATCCCGAACACGGTGGCCGAGGCGGTTCGGAGTGCCCGGGAACTGGGGGTCGAACTCCTGACCGTTCATGCGGCTGGGGGGAGGGCAATGCTCGGTTCGGCAGCTGCGGCTGCCGCTGAACGCGGTGGGACGAGGCTTCTCGCGGTGACCGTACTTACCTCGATGGACTCCTCCGAGCTCGGCCGCACCTGGGGTCGAGACGGGCTCTCGGTCGAGGAGGAGGTCGTGCGACTGGGCCGCATGGCCGTCGAGGCGGGGCTGGATGGTCTCGTGGCCTCGGGGGAGGAAGCTCCGCGCCTGAGGCGTGAGTTCGGACCCCGGATGCTGATCGTCACTCCGGGAATCCGACTCGCCGGTGGGGGGCACCATGATCAGCTCCGCGTGCTGACCCCCGGTGAGGCCGTAGCCCGGGGAGCCGACCATCTTGTGGTGGGGCGGGCGGTCACGAGCGCCCCGGATCCGGTGGAGGCACTCCGGCAGGTGCGAAGGGAGGCGGGGGCGGCATGAGGAGGTGGCGAACGGTTCGTTGTCTCTTCTTCCTGGCCGCAATTCTGGCCTTCCAGGCTGGCGGAGTCGCTGCTCAGGACTCGGCCAGGGATCGGCTCGTGAGCACGGTCGGGAGTCTGGCGCAGGCCTGGGCGGTGGGGGCGGAGGCGGTCGTGGTGACTCACCTGCGATCCGAGCGCATTGCGCTCAGCCTGGAGGGTGAGGCGGCGGCCTCGCTTCCTCTGCGCCACGCGACGGTGGCGGTTCGGGAGTACATGCGTGGCTTCGAGCAGGGAGAGGCACGCGTGGTGCGTGCCGAACTGGCCGGGGACGGGGGAGGCAGCGGGTTCGCGGAGCTGAGGTGGAGTGCTCGACGGGTCGGCACGGGACAGCGGCTCGAGTATACGGTCTTCCTGGGGATGCGGCAGGACGGAGCGGGGTGGATGGTCGAAGAGATCCGGGTGATGCGCTGAGCGTGAGATGAAGCGCGAGGGTTGGGTTCCTGCGTGCCCCCTTGCTGCCTACCTTTGGAACGATCCGAGACGTTCGAGATCCCCTTGCTCATCCGGAGACGATGGCCCTTCACCTCTTCAATACACTCACCCGACAGCTGGACCTCTTCGATCCGGCGGATCCGGAGCGGGTGGGAGTGTACGCGTGCGGCCCCACCGTCTACGGGCATGCCCACGTCGGTAACTTCCGTGCCTTCGTCTTCTACGACCTGGTGCACCGTTACCTCGAGTGGAAGGGGTACGGGGTTCGGTTTGTCATGAATCTCACGGATGTGGATGACAAGACGATTCGAGCCGCCTTCGAGCAGGGTCAAACGCTCGAGGAGTACACGGCCCCCTTTGCGGAGGCGGTGCTGCGCGAGTCCGACGCGCTCGGGATCCGGCGCATGGACCTGTATCCGCGGGCGACTGCCTACGTGGACCGGATGATCGAACTCGTGTCGACGCTCCTGGACCGGGGTCTCGCCTACCGGACGTCCGACGGCTCGGTCTTCTACGACATCTCCGCCTTTCCGAACTATGGCTGTCTCTCCGGAAAGGACCTTGATCAGGCCCGGACTGGCGAACGCGTGGCTGCCGACGAGTACGGGAAGGACGACGTGCGGGACTTCGCGCTCTGGAAGGCCGCCAAGCCGGAGGACCGGGCCGTGGGTGCGGTGTGGGATGCCCCGTGGGGTGAGGGGCGGCCAGGTTGGCACCTCGAGTGCTCGGCCATGGGACTGGCCGAGATCGGGGACACGCTCGACCTGCACCTCGGGGGAGAGGACCTGATCTTTCCCCACCACGAGGGCGAAATCGCGCAGTCCGAGGGCGCCACGGGCAAGCCGTTCGCCCGATTCTGGCTCCATGTGAAGCATCTGCGGGTCGAGGGGAGCAAGATGTCGAAGTCCACCGGCAACTTCATCCGAGTGAAGGAGCTCCTCGACGAGGGATTCACTGGTGCGGCGATTCGGCACCAGCTTCTTTCCGTGCAGTATCGGAGCGATCTGAACTTCACCCGTGACGGGCTGGCAGCATCTGCGAGGGCGCTGCGTCGGCTTCTCGACTTTGACGACCGCCTTCGGGATCATCCGGTAGGCGAAGATGTGCCGGAGACGGCGCTCCCCCAATTGGCCCGGCGGGCGAGCAGGGACTTCGAGGCGGCCATGGACCAGGACCTGAACGTGTCCGGGGCGCTCGGCGCAGTCTTCGTCTTCCTGAAGGAGGTCAATGCTCTGCTGGACCGAAACGAAAGGCTTCGCATGGAGGAGCTCGACGCGGCCCGCCGGGTGCTGCAGTCGATCGACGACGTGCTTGGCCTCATCGAAACGGGACGGCGCGAAAGTGGGATTGACGAGGAGGAGCGTGCATCGATTGAGGCCATGGTCGCGGAACGGGAGGCGGCCAGGGCTTCGCGAGACTGGGCGCGGGCCGATGAGATCCGGGACGACCTCGCTTCTCGCGGGATCGTGCTCGAGGACGGACCCGAGGGAACGCGGTGGAAACGCCTCGCGGGCGGTTGACACCCGCCCGGGGCTGGGATAGAATTGAAAGCTCTGTTCCCGCTGACGTAGCTCAACTGGTAGAGCAGCCGCCTTGTAAGCGGCAGGTTAAGGGTTCGAGTCCCTTCGTCAGCTCCTCCGGAAGCAACCCGAAGAATGACACGAGCCTTCGGGCGGACGGCGCGAGCGGAAGCAGGGTGGGGTACCGAAGCGGTCAAACGGGGCAGACTGTAAATCTGCTGGCTCAAGCCTTCGTAGGTTCGAATCCTACCCCCACCATCCCACACGCAACAGGATCCTCCCCCGGGCCACCCGCGCCGGGGGCAGGATCCTGATGCGTGGGGGGAAGTCGCAGGTACTGCGGGAGTAGCTCAGTTGGCTAGAGCATCAGCCTTCCAAGCTGAGGGTCGCGGGTTCGAGTCCCGTCTCCCGCTCTGGGGCAGGAAACGAAGGGGAGAGTTTGGAAGGCACTCTCCGTCAGGATCCCGGCCACGCCAGGAAGGATGGCAGGCCGGAGGGCGCGTGACCGGCCCAGGACAGACCGCTCCGGTAGCTCAGTGGTAGAGCGCTTCCTTGGTAAGGAAGAGGTCGAGGGTTCAATTCCCTCCCGGAGCTCTCGGGATCTCGACGATCCCGTGCTTCCCGAAGTACGACAGTTCATCCGTATACCGCAAGGACGACGAGGCGAGCGATGGCCAAGGCGAAATTCGAGCGAACGAAGCCGCACGTGAACGTGGGGACGATCGGGCACGTGGATCACGGAAAGACGACGCTGACGGCAGCGATCACGGAG
>SLDT01000232.1 GCA_007125125.1 Gemmatimonadota bacterium
GGCGCGCTCCGGCCGGGTCGCCTCCGGTGGAGCTGGTTCGCTGGCGCCGCCGGATGGAGGGGGAAGCCACGAGCTGACCCGGCTGGGAACCCCGCCGGATTCCCCCGGGGCTCCGCGTTCGGGAGAGGGACTGTCCTCAGCCGAGGAGATCGCTGCCGTCCTGCCCCTCCCAGAGGTTCCCCAGCTTCGGAGAACCATGCCCCTCCTCCGCGGCATCTTCGGGCAGAGGAATCCGCCGCCCGCTGAGGACCGTGCAGGAGAGGCGCACGACATGGGCCTTCCGGCCCCCCGGGAACGGCCTGGGAAGGATTCGGCGGAGCCGCTCCCGCTCGTCGTCGTCCACTACCTCGTCCAGTCGCCCGCGGGCGAGGACATTCCATCCGAAGCGTCGTCCGGTGTCCACGTCGTCGATCTCGAAGCACGCAGCCCGACCTCCGGCCGCAGCCGACTGCTTGATTCCCGGATCGGTCCGGAAGACGATGTCATCCCCGTCCAGGACGTAGTTCACCGGAAAGATCACGGGTCCTTCGTCATCGACCACACCCACCCTGCCGAAATGGCGTCTGCCGAGCAGCTTCCGGCAGGTGTCCTCGTCGATCTCCTGGATTGCTTCTTCGTCGCTCATGTCCCGATGAGCTCCAGGAGTTCGTCACGGGAGATGGTTCCGAGCATGGTTCCCTCCGGCAGCGTGAGAAGGCGAGCGGGCCCGCCTCCGCTCGAGACCTGGACCTTCTTCCGCGGGCGGTCGAATTCGGCTTCGGTCTTTCCCGCCTCCGGACGGGGGACCGGCTCGATGGTCCAGACCTTCCCTTCGGCGTCGGTCAGATGCCGCTCTCCCGGTTCGCGTGCGATCTCGAGGAGCTGCTCCTGGGAGATGTCATCGGCGCTCACATCCGGCGGGACTTCCCGGCTCATCCAGTCACCCGCGTGCTCGTCGTCTTCCAGGAGGAGCATCTTCCGTCCGGGATCCGGGTCGGCGTCGATCGTTTCGGCTCCCCGCAGCGTGCCACTCTGTGGCTCGCTTCGCGCCTTCAGGTCGACGAGCTTCCAGTTCCAGTTGCCGGATTCGAGTTCGAGGCGATCGTTCGACATGTGTCCTCCAGTTCAGGGGTCGGCTCCTTGGCTCTTCGGGCCTTGAAGCTACCCCTCTTTCGCGCGAGCGGTTCATGTCGTCGGTCCGGCTCGCTCGAGCATGCGATCCGCCCGGGGTTCCGGAGGAGGTCGGCTCCCCTTTTCTCAGGAATCTCCCGCCTCCCCGATGATCTCCGTGCGCACCTTCACGGCACCGGGGCCGGGCTCGATGATTCCGCCGCGGCGCTGGACGCTGACCCGGGTGAAGGCGGCACCGAAGAAGAGGATCAGGGAGGAGTAGTAGACCCACATGAGGACCAGGACGAGCGAGCCGGCCGCACCATAGGTGGATGCGGGGCCTGCACGAGACAGGTAGAGGGAGAGAGTGACCGAGGACTCCAAGAGTCATGTCCGGGTGCGACCGTGCCAAGGCGTGACCGCGTCCGGTCGGGAAGCTGGATATCCTTTCCGACGTAGTGCCTCGGTCGTCGAGGAGCCACACACTCCTCACACCGTGAGTCTCGGCCAAGGAAGCCAGCGCTTGCCCGTGCCGAACGCGATACACGACCTGAAACGGCTGCACACGGTCCGGTCCCTCGTGCTGAGGCGCCTGCCGGGTTCCAACGAGTTCGCCCTCGAGGTCGAAGGAGGTTATCCGTTGGTGCTGGCCATCGAATATCTGGATCCCGTCGTCGAACACCTGCAGAACCAGCGGACGGCGAAACTCACCCGGACCGTCCCCTTCGCGTCCGAACCGATGGACTCGCGTACCAGACAGGTCGAGGCCATGTACGCTTCGATCCGTGGCATCCAGCAGATATGCTGTGCGTCCATCCGGTCCGAAGCTCATCTGGGTGATTCGTCCGAAGAACACCCCCTCCGCGTGATCCGCGGAGGGGATGTGCGCTTCCAGCTCGAAGCGCAGGGGAGGAGCCTCGGTCGGGGGAAACGCATTGGCCGCTCCGTCCTCCAAGTCGGGAGAGTCCCGCGGCTCGCACGACCCGAGCATCGCCCCCGTCAAGGCTACGGCCACTGTCGCGAGGAGGGTTCTGGTTGGCGTCCTCCGAGGGATCGTCGCGAACAGCACGACGGGAAGGATGAAGACCTGCGTGATCTTCGTCATGCCTTCCTCCACTCTTCGGGTTGCGCCTCGTGGCCGTGGGATCATCCTACGGCCGCGTACGCGAAGTCGCTACCCCTCGGGCGCGAGATCCATACGCCACAGCACCCGTTCCCTTGCTTCATGCACCTCCTGGACGCGGAGGCCTCCGCGATCATCGCACGCGCCACCGGTACACTCGAACGCTCTGGACCTCGGTCTCGGGCTCGACATGGACCCCGAGGAGCAAGTCGTCCACGGCTGCTCGAAAGTCGAAGTTCGGTGGCATCTCAAGCTCCAGCACAGGTGCGGATTCATCGAAGGGCACGAGGATCCAGCGCAGGACGAATGAATCGGACTCGTAATCGTCGTCGTGCCGACGCGCCACCCAGAGATCCCCGTTCGTCGGGGCCACGGAGAGTGATCGCAGCTTGGCTTCGAACTGTGGGACATCTACGTCAAGGATTTCACCCCGGGCAAGGTTCCGTACCTCCATCGCATGCGCACGGACGTCGGCTTCGGTCAACGATACCGGCCGCGGGGTGAGTCCGATCTCCCGGCGCTGAACCACGGAGACAAACCCATGATCAACTCGATGCCATCGGACGACTCCACGCAGAAGGTCGACCGAGACCACCAGACTGTCACCGATCGGAGTCATGTAGCCTTCCGACCCGAAGCTGGGGATCCCCGGCACGCGCGTCCGTGCCTCCGGGTGCGCTCGGGTACGCATGTACGTTCCCCCCGCTCGGTAGGTGAAGACCGTATCAATCAGCACATCCCCTTCGTCCAGCAGCAGGAGTATCCCACGGCCCAGATTGGAGCCGTCAGATGCGAGCACCTGACCGTGACGCATCACTGCGTTTGCTCTGGATCGGCGCACTGTAGACGCGTCGGGATCAGGGTAGTAGCCTGCCGACGTCCGGCTACCGAGGTACTCGCCGTGCCAGTCAAACCAGGTGATCCGGTTGAGCTCCATGTCACGCAGGTGCAGGCGGTCGCCGACGACTCGCAGGCCCCCGGTCTGCATGACCCGACCAGGCCCCTCCCCCTCACCCCCGAACTCCCGGATCAGGTTCCCGGCGAAGTCGAATACTCGCACCGAGTTGCGGAGCTGGTCGAGTACGTACACCTCATCCTTCGTCGGACCGAGCTCTACTCCGCTGATCCGGTGGAAGATCGGGGATGAGGCGCCCACACCGGGAATCGAGGTCACGAGTTCAAACTCGACCGCGGCTGGCCCGAGTGCCGACGGAGTGTGCGGTGGGGCGTCCGGGCTGCGTTCCCCGCATGCTGCAAGCCCCATGAGGGCTAGCCCGAGCACCCGGTGAAGCCGGACGAGCCCGCCACCGGCGAGGACGGACAAGACGAAGACCTGTGTGCCCCTCGTCATGCTCTTCCTACCCGCCACCGGCGGGCGTGAGCAGGCGCAACTGCACCCGCGGGATCCCGAGATCGTCGTGCTTGACCGTCCAGACCCGGTCGCCGGCCACCTGCATCACCTCGAGTCCGGCCTCGAGCCGGACCTGGCTGACCGGTTCGAGGTTCTCATCGAAGATCCACCAGGCCTCTGTGGTTTCGTTCGTGCCCTCGACCCCGACCCACACCGAGCCGTCGACACCGGCGCGCAGCTCCGTCGCTACGGGCAGATGGTCCTCCTGGTAGAGGTAGTCGAGGAAATCGTCAAAGTCCGATCCCGCACCGGATGGTGCCTCTGCCCGCGGCGGAGCGCTCGCGCGTGGCCGCACGAGTTGGACTTCAGCGATCTCGTCGCCTTCCACGCTGAGTCGGACCAGGCGCACGAGCCCCTTTCCGGCTGCGGGCGAAGCGTGGCGCTCCGCGAGGAGCACGGAGCGGCCGTCGAAAGCGGGTGCCACGAGGGTGTGGTCGGCCGTGACGGGAGGGCGCCCCTGCTCCGTCCCGGCCGCCAACAGGTGCACGCCTCCGACCTGCACAGCCGGGGGTGTCCGCGCGGGACGAGCGAGACGAACGAGCGTGTCGGCCGCCTCGCTACCCTCCCTCAGCTCGAGGGTCACGAGGGGGAGGGAGTCGGCTTCGAATCGCCGAGGGGCGGCCGGGCGAAGCAGGAGCCGGTCTCCCGCCAGGACCCCGGCCCGCCGCCAGCGCACCTCGTCGTGTGCCGGTGGGTCCTCGCGGAGCGCGAGCGTCCCCTCCAAGGATCCCTGCCAGTCGAAGAACGAGAGTCGGCGGAGTTGCTGGTCGAGTACCCAGATCCGACCGTCCACCGTGCCCGCCATCCTCGGAGCCACGAACTCTCCCGGGCCCTGGCCCCTCCCCGCGAACCGATGGAGGAACCCGCCGTCGGCGTCGAAAACCCGGACCTCGTTCTCCGGATGCAGGAGTACGGCGAGGGCGCCTGCATTCCCCGGAACGACCGCAGCAACCCGGGTGAAGGCGTCGTGCGACCCATCGTAGCTCCCGAGCTCCAGCACGACGGAGTCGGCTCGGACCTCGGGCAACTGCAGGTCTTCGAGCGGGACCGGCGCCCCATTGCCTGTACAGGCGACGGAAAGCCCGATCACAAGGAGGACGGTCCATGCCATGGCACCCCGCATCAGGACTTCCACCGGTAGATCACGACGAGCTGCCGACCAGAGGGCTCCCTCAGGACACCGGCAACGAGATCGTCCCAGATGATCCTGGGTGAGAACCCCGGAGGGAGCCGAACTTCCCCCACGGGTTCGCCCGGGTCAAACGGCACCACGATGTAGTCGCCAGGAGCGCTACCGGTAAGCGCGGCGGCCTGGGGGGGAAGACGCCGACGGAGCCATGCCGAGCCGTCCCGGGCGAGGACCATCCCCTCGACCAGACCCATGAACTCGGGGAGGACGACCTCGGTGACCTCGGAGACCGGCACACCCCGTTCCTGAGCGAGCGCCACCTTCACGGACTCCGCGCTCATCGGGAATGGTTCGGGTTCCCACCCGAGTTCTCGCCGGCGAATCAGGCGGACCTCCCTCTCGTCGATCAGGTGCCAGGACACGATCCCCAGGTACCCATCGGCGTGCACATACATGCTGTCTCCGAGAATACTCGCATGGCCCCCGGACCCGCCATATTCGAGACGAGAGCCAAAAGTATCGTCAGGTCGGTCTGCCCACACGTAGTATCCCCTACCGACGTGGTAGGCACCCAGCTCCCGCAACCGCTCTCCGGAAGGGTCCAACAGGAAGTCTCGGGAATACCGGTCGACTGGTGCCCTGATACCGGTTCCGGTCACTGGGCTTGTACGAATCACCCACTGATCGTGTCGGACCGGCCTCGGAGCTTGGGTATGCCTTGACTCCTCGACTTCGAATGAGGAGAGCCGGCGTCGCCCCTGGAAGGCCCCTTCGAGGCTGAACCAGGAAAGGGTGCCATCCGCCCCGTCCATTAGCGACAGACGGTCGCGGGTCAGGTGGATCTGGAGCGGGAGTTGGGCCTGGCCCGGCCCCGGCCCCACCAGAGGCAACGCCCGCAGGAGCGTCCCCTCGAGGTCGAAGATCCGGATCCCGGACCGATCGGCGACGTAGAGCTCACGTTCATCCGGGCTCAGCTCCATCGCGGAGATCATCGTGAAGGTGGGCCCGTCCACTGCCGAACCCTCGCCGATCACCAAGTGCCGCTCCAACGCCGGCCCGTCCTGCGACTGGACCGGCGCCGGAGCGGCTCCACCGACCAACGCGACGATCAGCAGGGCCAGGGGAGTGCGCGAACCCCGATCCCAGCTGGCGGAATCCCGGGTCATCGATCAGAGGACGATGCGGAGACTCGGAGATGCTTCCTGCCGCACGGCGACCAGCAACCCCCGGCAGTCCCCGGTGTGGATGAACTCTCCCGCCGAGGAGCGGGTGGTCACCAACCTGGTAGCGCCCACATCAGCTACCAGTCCGGTGGGCGCAACGTGGATGGTGGCCGCGGCGGCCGACGTACCACCGTTGCCGCCGTTGCCGCCGTTCCCGCCGTTGCCGCCGTTCCCGCCGTTGCCGCCGTTCCCGCCGTTGCCGCCGTTGCCACCATTCCCGCCACTCGGCTCACAGGCCCAGGAAAACGGCATGCATCCCAGGCACTCATCCACTCCGTACAGGAGTTGGCAGAACTGGGGATCATTGTCATCGATTGTCATGCAGCCGGTGTACGGTCCGTTCCATTCCGAGTGCGGTGGACCATGGCCGGTCATATCCTCCCAGCATTCCTGGCCGGGGGGTGGGATCTCGCGCTGCACGCAGTACATGTTGCACGGCTCACCGCCGCCGTTCCCCCCGTTCTGCGCGGCCACCGGCGTCGTCAGCACCAACTCGGCAATCACCCCGCCGAGCCCCTCCGTGTGATCGACCGTCGCGGGCGCCGAGGTCAGCGCGAACAGGACGACGGTCAGCATGAAGA
>SLDT01000230.1 GCA_007125125.1 Gemmatimonadota bacterium
AGCCGCCACGTGATGCTCATCGGCCGGCTGCCCTCGTGCCTCACGTACTGGAGGGGTCCCAAAAAGCAAAACGGCGCCGTGAGTCCGTTCTCGAGTTTCGAGGTCTCCCGCACGAAGAGCATCGGTGTGTACCCTCTGCGCCGGTGATGGATGTAGCGCTGGCCCGTGGGTGAGTCCTCCGACGTGCTCGACTGGCTCTGCCAGTGGAAGAGTCGCTCGCTCACGACGTAGTCCTCGTACATCGTCGTTGGAGAAAACCGCTCCTTCGACTTCTGGATCGTCACGAAGAACGCATCGACCTTCCGGTCGCGCACGTGGACCACGCCCTCACGATGGTGCTTCGGCGATTCAAAGCTTCCCTTCCCGAGTGCCAGAAGCACCTGTTCCCGGGTGTAATGGGCGTGAAGCTCGAGCTGGCCCGTTTCCTCCGTGAACCAGACCCCCGAAGCGGGGCGCAGGCGCCTCAGCCGGTCGTCGATCACGTCGACAACGTCGTCACGGAGGCCTTCGGTCCTGAGCACGAACCCGTGTACCTCCTCGAGGCGCCCCTCCCCCGGCCGCTCGTTCCCCCACAGGAGGCTGTGTGCCAGCTCGAGCCGGGCTCGGTCCTCAGGGGGCAGGTCGCCCGGAAGCGCTTCCTCGCCAGGAGTCGTTGCTGCGGCCCTGGCCTCCTGGAGCTGATCCCGCAGCGTCTCGAGCACGGCCCGGTCATCAAAGGCCGCGAGCGAGCGGAGTCCGCGCCGAAGTCCGCGCTCGTAGGGCTCGACCGCAGTGCAGCGCGCCTCTTCCCCGGCCTCGGCCAGGAGCCAACAGGGGAGGCCTTGTTTCAGCACGTCATCCGGATCGTCGAGGTGGAGCCACTCGAGCATCTGACGGATGCCGGGGCGTTCCGGGGATGCCTGCCGGAGCGCCTGGAGCTCGCGCACGATCCTCGGCCGGTTCATGCCGAGCGTCTCGCGGATGTTCTTGAGCACCGCCTCCTGCGCGCGTGGCTCCAGATGGATCAGGCAGCCGGAGGGGAGCCAGGGGAAGCCTTCCTCTACCTGGCGGTCGATGCGTCGGGCCGGGTCGCGCGTGAGGGCGCGGAATCGGTCCACGAAACGGAACCGGCGATGCTGGGGCGCGATGAAGTCGAGGACGGTGAGGTGTGTCTTGCCCTCGTCTTCGCGGAGCCCCCGGCCGATCTGCTGGAGGTAGACGGTCAGACTCTCGGTCGGTCGCAGGAGGAGCACGGTGTCGACGGCCGGGATGTCGACCCCCTCGTTGTAGAGGTCCACCGTGAAGATGAAGCGCAGGCTGCCGCGTGCGAGCTCCTCCTTCGCCGCGCTTCGCTCGGCCTGCGGAGTCTGAGCCGTAAGTGCGACCGAGGGGAGTCCCCACTTCGTGAAGCGCTGCGCCATGAAGTGCGCATGGTTCTGGCTGACGCAGAAGCCGAGCCCCCGAATCCGTGCCTCGTCCGTCGCGTACTCCGCGACCTGATTCCACACCCACTTCGCTCGCGCGTCGTTCGCCCCGAGAACGCCCTCAAGCTCCGCGTGGACGTAGGCGCCTCTCCGGGTGTCCCACCGGAGGTTCGACAGGTCCACCGAAGGGTGATCCCCCACGCCGTAGTAGTGGAAGGGCACGAGAAGCCGCTGCTCGATTGCATCGGGGAGTCGGAGCTCATGCGTGAAGCGGTCACCGAAGTCGCTGCGGATGTCCCCACCGTCTGCGCGCTCGGGCGTCGCGGTGAGACCGAGGAGCACCTTCGGCCGCAAGTGCTCGAGGATCGCCTGGTAGGTGTTGGCAGCAGCGTGGTGGGCTTCGTCGAGGACGACGTAGTCGAAGTGGTCGGGTGGGAGGCGGTCGAGGCCGCGACTGTGCCAGCTTGCCACGGAGGCGAAGAGGTGTCGGTGCTGCCTCGGCTCGGCGCCCCCGACGAGCAGGTCCCCGAAGGTGCCGTCCTTCAGCACCTGCCGGTAGCTCGCGAGTGCCTGCTCCAGGATTTCCTTCCGGTGCGCGAGAAAGAGGAGCGAGGGGCGCGGGCCCGGCGCATGCGTGGCTTGCCCGTTGCCGCTTCCTCCCTGAGCAAACCGGCGATAGTCGAAGGCAGCGACCATGGTTTTGCCCGTGCCGGTTGCGGCAATCACGAGGTGCCGGTGCTCGCCCCCGCGCCGCTCGGCCTCGATGTCCTGGAGGATCACCTCCTGGAACGGGTGCGGGCTGAGGTCGAAGAACACGCCGGGGGTGGGTATGCCACCGGGCGCCACTCCGTGCTGCTCTCGGGCGAGTGCCTCGCCGAATCGCTCCACCTCGGAGGGGTCGAGGCGCACGAACTCCGTGTCGTCTTCCCAGTGCGTCTCGAAGCCGGCCTCGATCTGGCGCCAGAGGTAGGGGAGTTCGTGCTCGGAGATCTTGGCCGTCCACTCGAGCCCTTCGGTGAGGGCGGCCCGCGAGACGTTCGCGGATCCGACGTAGGCGCTCCCGAAGCCTGTGTGCCGATGGAAGATGTACGCCTTGGCGTGGAGCCGGGTGCGGCGCACGTCCTCGGACACCTTGAGTTCGGTGTTGTCGAGTCCGGCGAGGAAGCGCACCGCCTTCAGATCGGTGGCGCCCATGTAGGAGGTCGTGGCCACCCGGAGGCGCGGTCCGCCGTCAGAGGCCGGGGCCTCGGTGAATCGGAGGAGTGCGTCGCGCAGGGGCAGGAGCCCGCTCCACTTGATGAACGACACGAGCCAGTCGACGCGGTCCGCGCTTGCGAGCTCCTTCTCGAGCTGGCTCACCAGGCTTGGCGTGCGCGCCGAGCCGGTGAGGAGGGCTGAGACGGCGAGAGGGAGATCCGGGCGAACGGTGGTCGTTGTTCGAACGATCTCTGCCTCCGGCCGAAGGACCTCCAGGAGCTGGCGGAAAGGCACGTCCGGGAGCTCGCGAGGGAGCGATGCGAGCGGCTCACCGGCTGAGTCAAGGGCGCCTTCGAGCTCTTTGAGCGCGTCGGTCCAGGCATCGCGGCGTGTGTCCCGCAGGGAGCGGGCGAGGTTCGCGAAGACCTGCGCGAGGTGGGCGGCGAGGGCCGGGCCCAGTTCCTCCTGGTCGAGCGACTTCTTCCACCGGACGCCCCCGTCCAGCCCCGCCTCCCGCAGCCCTTCGCGCAGGGCGGCGGTACTCAGGCGTTCGTGGAGGCCGAACCAGGGAGAGGTCATGTGCGTATTCGGAGCTCGGGAGGCGGCGTGGCAAGAGGCGACCCGCAGGGACTTCCGGTCAACGTAGGTTGCGGTCGCTGATCATGCCAGAGGGTTCTCGCCGAAACGCCCGCCGGCGAGCATCCGAGCCCGAGCACCTCCCCACGGCCCACAAACCAAAAACATAATTCGGTTTCTGTTTTTAGAGCGCCGGCTCAGCCGCAGGGTGGCCACCACCCCCCCCCACCCTCAATGAAACCGCAGGCGCCCCAGCCACCCGCCGTCCTCGGTGCGCTCGACCTCCTCGACCCTCGGGAACCCGGGGTGTGGCCCGGTCCGCATGGCCTCGGCCTCGGCGCCGCTTCGGTAGGGGGGCAGCCCGAGGAGCACGACGCGCTCCCCGAGACGGCTGTACTCGAGTCCGAAGACGATCCGCGGGCGCACCACATCGGCCTCGAGCCTCAGGTTCAACACGGCGCGCTTGAGCTGTTCGTGCGCGACGTCCTCGGCCGAGGGCTCCTCGCCCGGGCACCCGCTCCCCCCTCCGCCGAGAATCGAGCCCCACTCGCAGGTGTGCCCGAGCCCGAGGGCATGGGCGAGCTCGTGCATGACGAGCCACTCGTTGTGGAGGCCGTCGATCTGCTGGAACCGGACGGGCGACGAGAGGAGCCGGACCTGCCCGTGCGCCTGAACGTCCTGGTGAAAGGGACGCCACCACCAGGGACCGGCCGAGGCGGCGGCGAACATCGTGGTGTCAATCGCGACGGTGACCCGCCCCATGCTCCGCATGCCTTCGCCCTCGGGATGGATCGAGGGCTCGAAGAGCCGCTCGCCGAAGCGTTCCTCGAGCCGCTCGACGGCCGACCAGAAGGCCACGGAGTCGGCCGCGGTGATGGGCACGTGGGTCGAGTCGTGGTGGAAGCCGAGGGGCAGGGGCAGGAGCTCCTCGGCCCAGCCGGCATCGATGAGGCTCCCGATGTCCTGTGCGAAGTAGTAGCTGAGCCCGTCATTGGCCCAGGTCGCCGCGGCGTCGAGGCGAATGGGCACCTCCTGGCCGGCAAAGGGGCCGTCCGCAATCGTCCAGGTCATGGGCACGAGGGCCGCCCTGACCTGGTGGAACACGGTGTCGGGCGCCGCATCGGGCGGGAGCCATGAGGCCGACTCGGGCACGGTGCCCCCGAAGTTGATGTAGACCGGGAAGTGGGTGCGCGCCTCGGGGTCGGGGCTGTCCACGAGCACGACGAGGCTGTCCAGGAGCCCGGGCTCGGGAATCGTGACCTCGAAGCTCCCGTCGCCCGCGACCCCCGCGACCCCTTCGAAGCTCCCCGAGATCGCGCGCGCCTCGAGCGCGGGCACGGCACGCCCGGGCAGGGGCACGAGCTGCCCCTCGAGGGTGAACCCGGAGGTCACCCGGATCTCGACCTCCGTGCGGGCGGTGGCCCCGCTCGGCGCGGTGGCCGTCAGGCTGACGCGGTGCTCCCCGAAACTCAGCCCGTCAGCCTCGAGGGCGCGCCCCGTCCCGATCACCCCGTCCCGGTCACTCTCCCAGACGAAGGCACCCTCGGCCAGGCCGAGGTCGCGGGCCTCGAAGGCGACGCTCGACCCCACCGGATACAGGGTGCCCCCGAGGGGGGTCTCGATCGTCGCGACCCCGACGGTGAGGTCGATGCGGGCCGTGGCCTCGACACCGCGCGCATCCGTGGCCCGGAGCGAGATCTCGTGCTCCCCCTCGGAGAGCGCCGTGGTGCTCACGCTCGTCCCCGTCCCGAGTTCGCCATCCCGGTCACTCGCCCAGAGGAGGGCATCGCCCCCGAGCACCACCCCCTGGGCGTCCTCGGCGCTTCCCTCGAAGACGAGCTCCGTCCCGGCCCACTCGAAGAACGCATCCTCCGGCGCGGCGATCGCCACGGAGGGGGCCCCGAGCACGCGCACGACGATGCTGTCCGCGGCCGACTGCCCCCGGGCGTCCGTGACGCTCAGTCGGACGGCGTGCTCCCCGACCGAGAGGTCGCTTCGGGTCACGCTCGCACCCCGCCCGAGCTCCCCGTCCAGGTCACTCGTCCAGACGAGGCTGTTGCCTCCGAGGGCCCGGCCCTCGCCGTCCCGGCCGGTGCCCTCGAAGCGCACCTCCTGTCCGACCCCGTGGAGCGCACCCTCGCCCGGGCTCGTGATCGAGGCGAGGGGGGGCGGTGGTGGCTCCGGCTCGGGATCGGGGCTCGCGGGGCTGTCCCCTCCGCACGAGGGAACGAGAAGAAGCGCGGCGCAGAGACATGCGAGCGCGGCGAGACGAGGAGCGGGCACGCGGCCCATCGGGAGTGGATCGGGGGTCATGGCAGCACTCAGGCTCGGTGTCGGTGAGGGAGACCTGAAGGCGGGACCGGACGGGTCGAACCCGACGGTCCACGCTACGAAACTGGGCCGAGGTCAGGGAGCCTGCAAGATCCGTGACAGGGGGGGCAGCCCGGTTCCGGGCGCACCGGCCAACGCGAATTCCCCGTCAGGGGTCGCTTTTCGGAGCGCTCGGCACAATGTTGGGCGCCGTTCATCTCACATCACCTCCGACGCCACTCCGAGCGTGCCCGGGTCACGGGTGCCTGAGCCCCCCATGCCTTCACGATTCAGTCGACGACGCCCGCCCCCCCTCGTTCCTTGCGCCCTGCTCCTGGCCTGGGCGCTCGGAGCGGCCGAAGCCCGCGCCGAGGTGACGGCCCCGTTCGGGCCCCCCGGCCCGGTCGCGCCCCTCGGCCCGGCCCCGGCCGACACCCTTCACCTCTCCCTCGACGAGGCCCTTCGCCTCCTGGCCGACGAGACCGGCCGGCTGGCGGCCTCGACCTCGCGCAGCGAGGCGGCCCGGGCAGCGGCACGGCAGGCGGCGGCACGCCCCAACCCGCAACTGGCCCTCCAGATCGAGAACCTGGGGGCCTTCGAGGCGACCTCGGGCCAGGCGGGGTGGGGTGGGGCCCATGGTACCTTCCTCCTGACCTTGCCCGTGGCGCTCGGACCGGAGCGCCGCAGGAGCGTGTCGGCGGCCGAGGCGGCCGCGGGGCTCGTGGAGCTCGAGGCCCGAGCCCTCCACATGACGCTGGCCGCGGAGCTGGTCCGCACGACGGTGGCGCTCGAGGAGGCACGCGCGCTCGAGGCGCTGGCCCGTGACGAGCGTGCGGGATGGGACGATCTCCTGGGCGCCCTCGAGCAGGGCCTCGCCGAGGGGACACGGGCGCCGGTCGAGGTGGCCCGCGCCCGCACCGAGCGGGCCCGCAGCGAGGTGCAGTGGGCCGAGGCACGGGCCCGGGTGGCCTCCCTCGCGGGCGAGGTCGATGCCCTTCTCGCCCGCTCGCCCGAGGCTCCGCTGCG
>SLDT01000125.1 GCA_007125125.1 Gemmatimonadota bacterium
CCTCCGGGAAGAGGGGCCTCCCGCTTCTCCTCCCCCTCGATCGGCTCGACCCCCCCCAGTGGGAGCTGGAGCCGGAGCGCCCCGACCTCGACAGTGACGCGGTCATCGCGGAGCTCCTGCACGACTCCCTTCGCGCCGCTCCCCACGACCCGGACTCGGCGACCCGGCTCGATGGCACCGCGTCGGGGCGCGTCCCGGCGTCCCTTCGACCGGGGACCTGCGGTTCGCTCCCGCTGGCGGCGCGCCGCCTCCTCGACGCGTCGGCGGGCAGCGCGCTCGGAGTCTTCGGGGGCGCTCGACTCTCCCGGTCCGGACGAGCTGCGAAGCTCTCGAATCGCGGCCTCCACCTCGCCGCGCGCCTCCATGAGGAGGCGCCGGGCGTCTTCCCGTGCCCGGACCTCGGCGGTTCGCTCCCGCTCGTTCAGGGCGGCTTCCCGCTGCTCGAGTTCCGTGCGCAGCGAGGCCGCGACCTCCCGGTCCAATTCAGCCCTCGCGAGGGCTCGTGAGAGCTCGCGCTCCCGGGCCTCCAGGGTCGCGAGGAGGTGCTCCACCTCGAGCTCTCCGGAGTCGACATAGGACTCCGCCCGCTCGAGCACCGCGCCCGGGATCCCGAGGCGACGCGCCACCGCGAGCCCCCAGCTCCGTCCCGGACGCCCCTTCTCGAGCTGGTAGGTGGGGGCGATCCGGCGAGCATCGAAGAGGAGGGAGGCGTTCACGATCCCGCTCCCCTCCCGGTCGAGCCGCTTCAGAGCCCCGAGGTGCGAGGTCGCGAGGACCCTCGCGCCCCGTTCGACCAGGACCTCGAGTAGGGCGCGGGCAAGCGCGGCCCCCTCGGAGGGGTCCGTGCCGGTGCCCATCTCGTCCATGAGCACGAGGCTCCCCGGACCCGCCCCCTCGAGGATCTCGAGGGCATTCGACAGGTGGGCCGAGAAGGTCGAGAGCGACTCCGCAATCGACTGTTCGTCGCCGATGTCGGCAAAGACCCCGAGGAGGACGGGAAGCCGGGTCCCCGGACGCGCCGGAGGCAGGATCCCGGCCTGGGCGAGAAGGTGGATCAGGCCGACAGCCTTGAGGAGCACCGTCTTGCCCCCGGTGTTCGGTCCGGACACGACGAGCGCACGCTCGTCCGGGGCGAGCGCGAGGTCGAAGGGGACGACCGGATCGCCCTCCCCTCCGAGCTCCCGTTCCAGGAGGAGCGGGTGTCGCCCGCCCACGATGCGGAGCTCCCCCGTGTCCGGACCAGCCACTTCGGGGAGCCCCGCATCCCAGCGCAGTGCCGTCCTTGCCCGGGCATGCAGGCTGTCGAAGTCGACGAGGGCCTCGGCGGCCTCCCCGAGCTCCTCGGCCACTGGACGCAGGCGCCCCGAGACATCGCGAAGGATTCGCTGGACCTCCGCCTGCTCCTCGCGCTCCAGCCCACGGAGCTCGGCCATCATCGCCAGGGCGACCGGAGGTTCGACGAAGAGGGTCTGGCCCGTTGCGGACTCTCCATGGATGACACCGCCGACCTCGGACTTCCCCTCGCGCCGAATCGGAATCACGTAGTGCCCCTCGCGCACACTGACCGAGGCATCCGGAACGCGGATCCGTTCGGGGAGTGAGGCCGCGAGGGCCTCGAGGCGGCGAACGATCCGGTTGCGGAGGCCCCGCAGGCGACCGCGGATCGAGCGGAGCGCGGGACTCGCGTCGTCACGCACCTCGCCCTCGTCCGTGACGATGCCCTCGACAAGCCGCTCCGAGGGGGGGTGCGAGAGGAGGCGAGCCCGAAGGTCCGCCAGGTGTGGCCCCGGTGCCCCCGCGTCCTCTTCATCGTCTGCCTCGGGTGAGGCCTCGGGGTCGAGGGCCTCGCGCAGGAGTCGTGATGCGGTCAGGGTGCGCCCGACGAGGAGGAGGGCATCCGGGGCGAGAACCCCCCCCTCGATCCGGAGCACGGCAAGGGCTGCCCGTGCGTCCGGAGGCACCGGGGGCGTCCAGGAGGGACGGCCCTGC
Source organism: Gemmatimonadota bacterium (assembly GCA_007125125.1). Classification (GTDB taxonomy): domain Bacteria; phylum Gemmatimonadota; class Gemmatimonadetes; order Longimicrobiales; family Gaopeijiaceae; genus SLDT01. The sequence goes on from SLDT01000125.1 coordinate 1,990, forward strand.
AGGAAGCCCAGGACCTCGGCCACACGCTCGAGTTCGGCGCGAACGGCCGACGGATCGCGCCCGGGGCTGAGGGCCAGGAGCCTCTGGCGAGCCGCCTCGCTCGCGGCCCGGGCGGCCACGCTCCGGAGCACGGCCCGGAACTCCAGGACTTCGAGAGCATGGTCGTTCACCTGTCCCCACCTTCGTGCCTGCATGGAGACGGACCCCGGCCCACCCGGATCGGAGGCGGATCCGGGGGGGAGGGCCTCACGGGGCCAGCTCCTCCCGTACGATCCGATTCGCCTCGCGGCCGTCGAAACGGCCCTGGATTCTCGGCATCAGCCTTCCCATCACCTGCCCGATCTGGTCGGCGCCCTCCGCCAGGAGCTCGCGCACGATCACCCGCACCTCGGCCTCTTCCAGGGGGGGCGGAAGGAAGTCGGACAGGATCGCGATCTCCTCCTCCTCCTTCTCGGCGAGCTCCTCGCGTTGGCCCGCACGCATCTGCTCGGCTGCCTCCCTTCGCTGCTTCACCGCACGGGTGATCACCTCGCGGATCGTCTCGTCGCCGGCCGGGCGACCGTCGGCGATCTCCCGGTTGCGAAGGTCGGACAGGAGGGTCGAGAGGACAACGGTGCGCTGCCGATCGCGGGCGCGGCGCGCATCGGCGAGGTGCGATTCGAGTTCGGTGCGAAGGCTGGGTGCCACGGTGTCCTGTTCGACGGAGTGCGGGTGTCCGGAAGAAGCATCTTGCATCCGCACGCCGAACCGAAGTCGGCGTGCCGGTACAACACCGAAAGCTAAGGGGCAGGGGTCGGTCGATCAACGCACCGGGGCGCCCGGATGGAGATCCGGGTCACCCCGGAGGCCACCCCATGGCCCGCCCTCCGAGGAGATGGAGGTGGAGGTGCGGCACGCTCTGTCCCCCATCCGTGCCCACGTTCGTGACCAGCCGGTAGCCGCCTTCGGCAATCCCCTCGCTCCGTGCGAGCCCCCCCGCGACCAGGAGCAGGCGGCCGGCGAGGGCGGCATCGTCTCCGGTCAGCTCCTCCGCCGAGACGATGTGGCGCCGGGGAATCACGAGAATGTGGGTCGGCGCCTGCGGGCTCAGGTCGTGGAATGCCACGATCTCGTCGTCCTCGTGGACGCGGTTGGCGGGGAGGTCGCCGTCGGCGATTCGACAGAAGATGCACGAACTGCGCTGCATGGTGCCTCCTGGCTCGGGGAGTGGGGTTCGTCTGGACTGGTCGGCAAGGGACGGACTCCGGAACGACGGGCTCGACCAAAGGGATGTCGGTCCGGTTCGAGAGGAGCAATTCGCTCACGCCGGCGCGTCGCCGAGAAGGCGCATCCTGCCATGGCCGCGCCCCGCCCTCTTCCCCTTCTTCAAGGTACGACCGAAGCAGGTGACGGGGGAAGCACCCCCGGGCACCCGCCCCTTCGCGCGCACCCTCGAGTTCGAGGTCCCGTTACCCGGGCCCCCACGCGGTTCGTCCGAATCGAGACCGCGAACATCCCGACACCACGACAACAGGAGCATGTCATGAATCGCTCGATCACCGATGCCGCCGCCCGAGTCCTCGACCGCCACCCGGGCGTCGCGCTTCCGGCCGAGGAACTCCGCCGGATCCTCGTTCGAGAGAGGGTCATCCCGGAAAGCTGGGACGAGGAGGAGCTCGTGCGTCGAATCCATGACGAGGAGGCGGGCCCCCGGATACTCACGTCAGCGCCGGACCGGCTCGGAGGCGTCGTGTCGCGGCACTGGGTCCTGGTGCCCCGCGGCGGCGGCAGGCACCCCTCCAGGACCCTCAGCGGGCGGATGCGTGACAGCCTGAGGACGCTCGGCGCCACCCTCGAGCCCGGATCGCACATGGCTCTGGCTCGCTGGTTCCGCTTCGTGATGGAAGAAGACGCGGTCCGGCAGGTCCTCGAGCGCGGATGAGGCCGTTGGCTCAGGGCCCCCGGAACCGTCCGCTCCACCAGCCACCCTCCCGGTCTTCCCGCTCGAGCTCGAAGCCCTCCTCGGCGGCGGCTGCGACGATCGAGGCAACCTCGTCTTCGAGGATCCCGGAGAGGATCAGCCACCCCCCGGATCGCAGGCCGGATGCAAAGCCCCGGAGCAGCGACTCGAGGATCCCGCTCTCGATGTTCGCGAGGATTCCGTCGAAGGGGGCTTCGTCGGGCAGGAAGTCCGGGCCGACCGCGATGTGTCGGACCTCGACCCGGTCTTCGACGCCGTTCAGTGCAAGGTTCTCGCGAGCCGTGGTGCAGGACCATTCGTCGAGTTCGACGGCGAGGACGGAGGCAGCACCCAAACGAGCGGCGGCGATCGAGAGGATTCCGGAACCGGCCCCGATGTCCGCAATCCGCTCACCCGGGGCCAGGGCGCCGTCAAGGAGCCTGAGCGACCCACGCGTCGTGGGGTGCTCGGCCGTGCCGAAGGCCATCCCGGGATCGATCGTGATGAGAAGGGCACCCTCCTCCGCGGGAGGGTCGGCCCACGAAGGAGTGACCAGGATTCGGGGTGTCACGCGACGCGGCTCGATGCCCCGTCGCCACGTCTCTTCCCATGCTTCGTGTGCCTGCCAGTGCAGGTCGAGCACGGGTGGCTCCGGACCGAAGACGCCGGCGAGCCGTCGGGCGATGTCGACCCTCAGGGCACTCTCTCCCCCTTCCGGCTCGGGGAGGTACACGATGAACCGGTCGTCCAGCTCCTCGACTCCGCGGGGCGCGAGATCTCGGAGCGCCTCGACGAGGAGTTCGCCCTCGATCGGGTCCGCCGGCTTCGGGATGCTCGCGACCAGCCAGCGGTCGGGAAGGGACGAGCCACTCATCCGGCGGTGAAGGCCTCCTTCACCCTCGACCAGAAGCCCCGACGCTCCCCACCCCCCGGCCCGGCCTCGGGCGCGGCGTCCTCCATCTCCCGGAGGCTCTCGAGCAGGGAGCGCTGCTCCGCGGTGAGGCGGGTGGGCACCCAGACGCGGACGCGAACGAGGAGGTCCCCTCGCCGCCCGGTGTCGAGGTCGGGCACGCCCTCCCCTCGAAGCCGGAGCGCCTCCCCGCTCTGCGTGCCCGGGGGAAGGGTCAGGGTCCGGGGGCCGTCGACGGTCTCGATCTCGACCGTGTCGCCAAGCGCCGCCTGGGTGAAGGTCACGGGAAGATCCGTGAGAAGGTCACTCCCGTCCCGAACGAAGCGCGGGTCGTCTTCGATCTCGAGGAGCACCATGATGTCGCCACGCGAGCCACCGCGCTGACCCGCGTTCCCTCGACCCCGCAGGGTGATGAAGTTCTCCGAGGTGACTCCTGCCGGGACCTCGACCTCGACCTCGACCTGGCGTCGCACGCGTCCCTCTCCATGACAGCCGGCACAGGGGTCGCGTATGACCTGACCCTCCCCACGGCAGGCCCGGCAGGTCGTGACCGAGACGAACTGGCCGAAGACGGAACGCTGGGCAACCCTCTCCTGCCCCGTGCCCCCGCACTGGGCACAGGCCGCCGGGGCCGAGCCGCCCGCCGCCCCCGTGGCGGAACAGTCGTCACAGGGTTCGAGGAGCGAGACCTTGAGCCGTCGGGTCGCGCCGTGAACGATATCCTTCAGATCGAGCGGAAGTCGGACCCGCACCGTCTCGCCTCTGCGCCGCCGCCGTCCGCCGCGGGCGCGCGCACTCCCCCCGAAGATCTCTTCGAAGGCAGCTCCCCCACCGCCGCCGAAGTCACGCATGAAGATCTCGATCGCATCGTGGAGGTCGAAGCCCTGGAAGGGCCCGCCCGCCCCCGCGGCCTTCATGCCTTCTTTCCCGTACCGATCGTACGCCGCACGTCGTTGCGGGTCCTTGAGCACCTCGTAGGCCTCGGAGAGCTCCTTGAAGCGCGCCTCGGCCTCGGCCGAACCATTGTTTCGGTCGGGGTGGTAACGCATGGCCAGCTTTCGGTAGGCCTTCTTGATTGTCTCGTCGTCGGCGTCGCGAGGGACGCCCAGGGTATCGTAGTAGTCGGACATTCCGATGAGTGCTGCTGCCGGATCGCCCCCACCATGGCGCCGCGTGCCACGGATTCAGGGCCCCGGAAGTCGGTACAGGAGCTGACCCCGGTCGGGGTCAGGACGAATCGGACCAGCTTAGCATCTGGTTCACGAGCGAGGAGGTGTAGTCCACGATGGCCACGACCTTCTCGTAGGGCATCCGGGTGGGTCCGATCACACCGATCACCCCCTTCAGATCTCCGACGCGGTATTCGGAGGTCACGAGGGTGAACCCGGCCAGTTCCTCGGAGGCGTTCTCCCGGCCGATCGTGATGTGGAGTCCAGCCGGATGCGCGCGATGGGCGAGGACCGAGGCGAGGAGTTCACGACGCTCGGTCAACTCGAGCAGCCCCTTCAGCCCCGCGCCCGAGCTGAACTCCGGCTGCGAGGCGAGAACACTCGCGTTGCCAAGGTGCACGGCTCCGGACTCCACCTCCGGCCAGTCGAAGAGGTCGGGGCCGGACTGCATGAAGATGTTCAGGACCTGATCCACGGTCGAGTCGTCATCCCGGGCGGCGTCCCGGATCCGCTCGGCCACGGTCTCGCGGATCTCCTTCAGCGTGAGCCCGGCCAGCCGCTCGTTCAGGAGGAGCGTCAGGGTCACGAGGGTGTCGTCCGGGACCTCGCATGGGAGGTCGACGTAGACGGTCCTGATGAGTCCGCTGCGGATCTGGGCAACGAGCAGGACCTTGTTCGAGGAAATGCGAACCAGTTCGAGTCGGTCGAGCACCCCATCCTGCAGTCGGGGTGCCGCCGCCACGCCCAGCTCCTGCGAGAGGACGCCGAGCGCCCTGATCGCCTGCCGCACGAGCCGTTCGACCCCGGAGGTGCCGACCCCTTCGAGTTCCCTCGCCAGGTGCTTCTTGTCGGCCTCGGCCAGACGCGCCGGTCGCATGAGGTGATCGACGAAGGTGCGGTAGGCCCGGTCCGTGGGAATCCGCCCCGCGGAGGCGTGAGGATGCAGGAGGTATCCCTTCTCCTCCAGATCGCTCATGGTGTTTCGGACCGTGGCCGCCGAGACGTCGAAATCGAAGGTGCGGACCACATTTCGACTGCCTGCCGGCTCGGCGGTGCTGACGTAGAGTCGCACGACAGCCTCGAGCACGCGGCGCTCGCGCGGGCTCAGGTCGCTTCCCACCTCGCTCGGGGGACTCAGTTCGTCCAGTCGATCGGTCATCTGTCTCTCGAAGATCGGCTCCACGCGCCGGGAGCGTCAACCTCGAGGAGCGATGGAGCCGCTCTCTCCGCGCTCTCCGCGCCTTTGAAGTATTCCGCCCGCCCCCCCATGTTCCCCGGCGGAAGAGGGGATTCGCCTCGCCCCACCCCCCCGGGCCTCGTCCGGCCGGCGGGTGATGCACCAGCCTGCAGCCGACCGAAGGACCCGTCCTTCCAGTTCGAGCTCGAGGAGGAGGGGAAGAAGCGCATGTGCCCTCAACCCACTCCGCTCCTGCAGCGCTTCGACAGTCACCGGGTTGGTCCCGAGAAGCGAGAGGAGCTCGCCTCGTTCTCCCCCCTCGGGTCTTGGATCCCGAGCCGCGACCCTCGGAGAGAACTCCGGAAAGAGAGGATCTTCCATCCCGGACTCCCTCCCACCCAGCAGGTCACGGGGATCAACGAGACACTCGGCCCCGTCTCGGAGAAGCGCGTTCGTCCCGATGGACGACGGTGAAGAGAGAGGACCGGGAACGGCGAAGATCCGGATCCCGAGGTCGAGCGCATGGTCGACCGTGATGAGCGCCCCGCTCCGCTCCCCGGCCTCGATCACCGCCAGTCCCCGGCCGAGCCCGGCAAGGATCCGATTCCGCCGCGGGAAGTGATGCGGCCAGACCCGCTCTCCCGGAAAGAACTCGCTCACGAGGAGCCCCTCGTGGCCGATCCGCTCCTGGAGACGCCGATGGGAAGCGGGGTGTACCTCGTCGAGCCCGGAGGCGAGGACTGCAACCGTCGAGCCGGCTCCCCCGAGGGCCCCCCGGTGGGCCGCCGCGTCGATGCCCAGGGCGAGCCCGCTCACGACGGCAACGCCCGCGCCCGCGAGCTCCTCGCCGAGCCACCTCGCAAAACGGCGTCCCTCGCCTGTGGCCCGCCGCGCGCCGACCACTGCCAGCGCGGGAGCATCGAGGAGCTCCAGACGACCGCGAAGAAAGAGCACGGGAGGCGGGTCCACGAGCCGGAGGAGTGCCGGCGGGTACCCGGGCAACCCGATTCCGGCGACCGCCATTCCGAGCCCACCCGCCCGCTCGAGGATCGCTCGAGCCTCCCCCTCACCCTCGTCCTCGCGAGCCCTCGCAGCCTCCTTTCCCGCGAGCGCTGCAAAGGGAGCATGATCGGCTTCGAGCGCGGCCACTGCGGTCCCGAAGTGTGCCAGGAGGCGCGTCACGGTCCGGTCGCCCACACCCGGGAGGAGCCTCAGTCGAAGGAGCCCGATCAGCTCCGGCAGCACCTCCCCGATCATCCGTCGCGCTCGACCTCGTCCCACCAGGAGGCCTCCTCGACCAGGGAGGGGTCAGCTGGCTCCTCGGGGCTTCCCGGCTGGGTTGGCGCAGGAGCGCCCTCGGACTCCGTGGCGGCCCGCACCGTGGTCCAGAGTGCCTCGAGGAGCTCGTCGAGGCCCCGCCGTGACACCGCCGAGATCCGCACGACACCCTCGGCGCCGGGCGCCCGCAGCTTCGGCCCCTCGTCCCCGGAAGGAACGAGATCGGCCTTCGAGAGCACGACCCAGTACGGACGCCTCGCCAGCTCGTCGCTGTACTCCTCGAGTTCTCTCCGGAGCCGGGCCAGGGTGACCTCCGGCTCGGGGTCATCGAGGGGAACCATCAGGACGAGGACCCGGGTTCGCTCGATGTGACGGAGAAACTGGTGCCCGAGCCCCCGCCCCTCGTGTGCCCCTTCGATGATCCCGGGGATGTCGGCGACGACGAGGGAGCGGTACCCGCTCAGCTCGACGACCCCGAGGTTGGGCTCGAGGGTCGTGAAAGGGTAGTCCGCAACCCTCGGGCGGGCAGCCGAAATGCTCGCGAGAAGGGTCGACTTCCCCGCGTTCGGCTCCCCGACGAGCCCCACGTCGGCGAGGAGCTTCAGGGTGAGCTCGATCGTGCGGTCTTCCCCCTCCTCGCCCGGCTCCCATCGGCGCGGCGCCTGGTGCGTGGCCGTCGCGAAGCGGGCATTCCCCCGCCCTCCCCGCCCTCCCCGAGCGACGACGAGGCGCTCCCCGTCGACAAGGAGCTCGCCCAGGAGTTCGCCCTTCTCGAGATCACGCACCATGGTCCCGGGAGGAACTCGCAGTTCGAGATCGGCCCCGCTACGCCCCGTCTTGTCGCTCCCCTGGCCGTGCTGCCCGCGCTCGGCCCGGTAGGAGGCGTTGTACCGAAAATCCATGAGGGTCGACAACTGACCGTCGGCCACGAGGACGACGCTCCCTCCCCGGCCCCCGTCGCCCCCGGAAGGACCGCCCCTCGGCACCCCGGACTCGCGGCGGAAGGCCTCGGCGCCGGATCCCCCGACTCCGCCCTCGACCCGAATCGTCACCTGATCGACGAACATCTCACTCTCCCTGTTCTGTTCCTGGTCTGAACCCTCGATCCCTGCGTCGCTCCCGGATCTCTTCCCAGGCCGACTCGAACTCCTCGCGCGACTCCCTCGGGAGCATGGTGGCGACGGTGGCCACCATCGCTCCGACCCGCTCCCTGTCCACCCCGACCTCGAGAGCCCCCCTCAGGTGGGAGTAGAGCTGAACCGGAGCCGGGAGCGCAGCGAGGAGGGCCGCAATGCACAGCTCGCGCTCCCCGAGGGGAAGCCCGTCGTGGGCGAGCACCTTTCCGTACCCCTCCTCCACCATCCAGCGGTCCATGTCGGGGTGCAGGTGCGCGATGTTGCGTCGCAGCGCGGAGTACTGCTCCCCGTAGACTCGCCGGCAGCACGCCTCGCCGCGGTCTCCCCGGGTCCGACAGTCGTCTTCGTGTGCGGCAGGCGGGTCCCGATCGGAGAGATTCCGCCAGCGAGCCAGTGCCGCAAGGGCCCTCGGAAAACCCACGAAGAGATAGCTTTGCACGAGCACCTCCTCGACCCGGTCGGGATCCGCGTTCCGGCGCGAACCCGCGAGCGCTTCGTCAAGGACGCCGGGGGCGCCCAGTCCAATGGCCGCACTCACCCGGACCAGGCTCCGGAGCTCGGGCGAGAGGCGAGGGTCCGCCGTGTCTGCGCCACTCATGCGGACCCCTCGAGATGCCCCTCGGCGCGGAGACGGGCCACCGGCTCTCCCCGGGTATTCGGGACGACTCGATGCCAGCGGTCCTCGAGGAGCCCGATCTCGTCCGGGGTGAGCAGGCCCAACTCCATGAGGGAGACGAGGAGCGCAACCTCGCAGGCACGCCTTGCTCCGTCCTCCACCTTGAGCGCAATCCCGATCGAACGTTCCCGGTCGAGGGCTCCATACACGCCCTCTGCCCCTACCTTCGCGAGGATGCGACCCTTCGTCGCCTCGATGAGCTCCGAACAGAGGCGCCCCGTCCCGGCCACCATGAAGGGGTGCGCCCCCATGGCCCGGGCGATCGTCTCCGGTCCCGGTTCGTTCCGGGCCGCCGCAGCAGCGAAACGGGCAAAGGCGAACGCCACCGCTCGGATCGAGAGGGAGAAACAGGCCACCCCGCAGCCATCCGTCCCCACCCCGATCTGCTCGCTCGAGACGCCGGTCCAGCGTGCGACCTCGGCAAGCATGCGCTCCTGGACCGGGTGCTCAGCCAGCCGGTAGCCCTCCAGAGGCCATCCCTTTGACCGGGCGAGCGCGAGCATCCCGGCGTGCTTGCCGGAGCAGTTGTTGTGAATCGGCGCCGCCTTCCGACCGGCACGGAGAAGCGCATGGGCGCTCTCGAGATGCAGGGGGAGGTGAGCCCCGCACTCGAACGCTTCTTCGGGAACGCCCGCCTTCGCCAGAATGGAACGGACCACCGCGAGGTGCAGGGGCTCGCCACCGTGAGAGGCGCAGGCCACGGCGAGCTCCTCCGTCGTGAGCCGGAAGCGGGCCGCGACTCCCTCTTCGACGAGGGGAAGTGCCTGGAACGGCTTCGCGGCGGAGCGGAGAAAGGTGACCAGCCCGGGATCGCCGCTCCGGGCGAGGAGCCTTCCGCCCGCGTCCACGGCCGCCACATGGACGGTGTGCACGGACTCGATGAGCCCGGAGCGCTCGAGGAGGATCTTCATTCGGTCGTGTTCTCGGGTGTGGTGAAGAGGGGTGCCGCACCGACTCCCGAACGATCGCACGGCGGCGGGGGCTCCGCCATGGCCGTGAGGGACGTCTGCGCTCAGCTCCCGAGGAGGAGGGCTCCGTTCACCCAGAGGAGGCGGACGCCGATGACGAGGAGGAGGAGGGCAAAGATACGTCGAAGTGCCTCGACGGGGAGTGCCTGGTTCCAGCGGGCCCCGACCGGGGCAAGGAGAATGGCGCCGGGGAGCATGGCCGCGAAGAGGGGGAGGTGCACGAAGCCGAGGGAGCCCGGGGGCAACGCCTCGGTTCCCCAACCGGCGACGATGTAGCTGAGGGTGCCGGCAAGGGCCGCCATCGTGATGATCCCGAGGGAGGCGGGCACGATGCGGTGAAGGTCGAGGCGCGCCCAGCGGAGAAGGATCGGGATCGCCACGATTCCCCCGCCAACCCCGAGGAGGGCCGACAGGAGGCCGATCGCGCCCCCGCCGGTCAGCCCGGCGGCCCACGAGATGCGCGGGACCGGCGCCCCCCTGTCGTCGGTCTCCGTCGCCGGACGCTGCCTTCCCCGGGCGAGGCGCCAGGCCATGACGAGCAGGAAGGCACCGAAGGCCACCTTGAGTCCGAGCGAGGGGAGGCGCGCGGCAAGCTGCGCCCCGAGCACCGCCGCCACCCCCGCGCCTGTCCCCAGCGGAAGGACGACGGACCACTCCACGAGACCCTTGCGCTCGTAGGCCCTCAGTCCCGAGAGGGCCGTGGGAACGATGAGCGCCAGGGAGGTGGCGTGCGCGAGCGCGGCCTGGTGCTCGGGAAGCACGGGGAGGACCCCGAGGAGGGTCCCGCTCATGAGGAGGTAGAAGAAGGGGACGGCGAGCACGCCGCCCCCGATCCCGAGGAGTCCGGAGATCACCCCGACTGCCCCCCCCACGACGATCGCCGGGAGGAGGAGGCCGAGGCTCAGCGCGCCGCTCCCTCGCGGACCCCGTTCAGGGGTGTGCCGGCACGCCGGAAGAGCTCCTCTCGAGCGGGCGCTCCCGCGAGGAGCTCGAGCGCCCTGCGCAGGGGCGCATCTCCCGCCACGCCCTGTTCGAATCGGAGCTGGTCTCCCCCGGCCTGGAGCGCGATCTCGGCCTCGAGCTGGCGCCGCGCAAAGGGTGCGGCTGCCGTGCGTGTTGCCTCGTCCAGCTCGACGCCGGCCTCCACGAGGCGCTCGAAGTACTGCTCGAGTTCAGCGTCGCCGATCCGGATCGGGAAGGCGGGCGCATCGGTTCGTTGCAGGTAGGCGACCGCGTGATTGAAGGTTGCCGTGCTGACGACGCCGGCCTGACGGTAGAGGGTGCGCACGGCGCGGGCCTCCTCGGCACCGAGGGTGTCGGGGAGGGTCAGCAGATCCGGAACGATTCCCCCGCCCCCGAGGAGGGTTCGGCCTCCGAAGGAGGTGATCGTCGGACGCCCCGCGGTATCCGGGAGCTGGACGAACTGCCCATCGTGGGAGAGAGCGGTACGCACCGCTTCGACCGTGTCCTCGGGCGATTCCATGACCCGCTCGATGGACCGGCCGCGCGGAGTATACCAGCGGGCGGTCGTGAGCTTGAGCACATGCCCTCCCGTGAGCTGGTAGAGCGACTGCACGGAGCCCTTGCCGAAGGTGGGCGCGCCGATCACGACCGCTCGGTCGTGGTCCTGCAGCGATCCCGCCACGATCTCCGAGGCCGAGGCACTGCCCCGATCCACGAGGATGACGACCGGGACGCCCTCGTACCGCTCGGGGCCGGGAGCACGATACGCACCGTTCTGGGCCCGACTCTGTCCACGGGTCTCCGAGATGAGGTCCCCCCGGGGGAGAAAGAGGTCCGCGACCCCGATCGCCTGGTCCAGGACCCCGCCCGGGTTCCCCCGGAGATCCAGGACGAACGAGCGAGCCCCGGCCTCACGGAGCGAGTCCGCGGCGGCCTGCACCTCCCTGGTCGAGGTCTCGCTGAAGCTTCCGAGGGGGATGTAGCCGACGTCGTCGTCCAGGAGCGTGGCGAAGGCGACGGAGCGAAGCTGGATCTGGGCTCGGGTCAGGGTGAACGCCATGTCCTCGTCGAAGCCCGAACGCCGAATCTTCACCTCCGCGTCCGTTCCGGGCCGCCCCCGCAGGACCTGTACTGCCTGCTGGGAGGTCCATCCGCGGGTCGACTGGCCGTTCACCTCGACGATCTCGTCGCCGGCCCGGATGCCCGCCCTCTGGCCGGGCGTGCCCGGAAGCGGCCCCACCACGGTGATGTAGTCGTCCCGATCCACGATCTCGAGCCCGACCCCTCCGTAGTCACCCTCGGTCTGGATCCGGAAGTTCTCCCATGCCTCGACGTTCAGGAGGCTCGTGTTCGGATCGTTCAGCCCCCGGAGCATTCCCTCGATCGCGGCGTCGTAGAGTTCGGAGCGCTCGACCGGATCGACGAATCGCTCGGAGATGTGGTCCACGACTTCCTGGAGGAGCCTCGACTGAACGTAGACGTTCTGGTCCTGGGCCACCCCTTTCTGCAGGAACCAGCCCCCGGCGAGGAGGGCGAGGGCAAGGACGATGACCGGTCCGAGGGAAGATCGCTGCGGGCTCATGCGGGCTCTTCGGGAATGGAGGAGAGGTTCGGACGGGTCTTCAACCCTCGCCGGCGCCGAAGAGTTCCGGGAAGCGTCGGCCCAGCAGCTCGAGGATGCGCCCCTGAACCTCGTCGAGTTCTCCCGCGCCATCGACGAGAACTGCCCGTGGGTCGGAGATCGCCACCTCGCGGTACCCGTCCCGCACCCGCTCGAGGAAGGCGGACCCCTCGGCCTCGATCCGGTCCTCTCCCCTGCCCTCGCGTCGCCTCCGGGCGATCCCTTCGTCGACCGGAAGGTCGAGGACCAGGACGATGTCGGGCTCGAGCCCACCGGTCGCGAAGCGGTTCAGCATGCGTGTCCGGTCGAGGCCGAGGCCCCGGGCGATCCCCTGGTAGACGAAGGTCGAGGTCTCGAATCGATCCGAGAGCATGACCTCGCCCCGGTCCAGGGCGGGCTCCACGACCTCGCGCACGAAGGCGGCCCGGGCGGCGAGCATCAGGAGGAGCTCGGTCTCGGCAGGCATCCGGAGTGCCTTCCTCTCGAGGAGGAGGTCGCGGATGCCCTCGCCGACGGGGGTCCCGCCGGGCTCGCGCGCGACGCAGTGCGGAACCCCGCGCTCGGCGAGCCAGGCGGCGAGCCGCCGGAGCTGCGTGCTCTTCCCCGTGCCCTCACCTCCTTCGAGCACGATGAAGTACCCACGTCGGGAAGAAGGCAGCTCCTTGCGCTCCGGACTCACCGTCGCCTCATTCTCCCTCGTCGTAGTCGAGGCCGAGGTGGGTGATGGGCTCTTCGCCTCCGATCCAGCGAAGGGTGTTCTTGAGCTTGCGGTGCTGGATGAAGAGGTCGTGTTCGGGATAGAGGCCGGGGACGGTCTGGGGGCTCTTGAAGTAGAAGGAGAGCCACTCCTGGATCCCGGACATCCCGGCGCGCTGCGCGAGGTCGAGGAAGAGGGCGAGATCGAGGACGATCGGTGCGGCGAGGATCGAGTCCCGGCAGAGGAAGTCGACCTTGATCTGCATCCCGTATCCCATCCAGCCGGTGATGTCGATGTTGTCCCACCCCTCCTTGTTGTCGCCGCGCGGGGGGTAGTAGTTGATTCGGACCTTGTGGTAGAGCTTGCCGTAGAGCTCCGGGTACATCTCGGGCTGGAGGATGTGCTCGAGAACGCCGAGCTTCGACTCCTCCTTCGTCTTGAAGGAGTCGGGATCGTCGAGGACGGCCCCGTCCCGGTTCCCGAGGATGTTCGTCGAGAACCACCCGTCGATCCCGAGCATGCGCGCCTTGAGCCCGGGGGCGAGGATCGTCTTCATGAGGGTCTGTCCCGTCTTGAAGTCCTTGCCCCCAATGGGGACGCCACGCTCGCGGGCGGCGTCCTCGAGAGCGGGGAAGTCGGCCGAGAGGTTGGGGGCGCCATTCGCGTAGGGAACGCCCTCCATGATCGCCGCATAGGCGTAGATCATGCTCGGGGCAATCGAGGGGTCGTCGGCCTTCAGCGCGGCCTCGAAGGCCGCGAGGGTCTCGTGCGCGGGGCCGGGACGCAGGAAGACCTCGGTGGAGCCACACCAGATCATGACCATGCGGTCGCAGCCGTTCTCCTCGCCAAAGCGACGGATGTCGTCGCGAAGCTGCTCGGCGAGATCCCACCGGCTTGCACCTTTTTTCACATTCGGGCCGTCGAGGCGCCGGACGTACTCCGTGTCGAAGACGGCGGGCATCGGCTTCACGGAGCGAAGGAAGTCCTCCATCGGATCGAGGTGATGCCTGTCGAGGACCCCGGCCTTCACCGCGCTGTCGTAGCCGTCGTCCGGAATCGGGTCCCAGGCTCCGAAGACGAGGTCGTCGAGGCCGGCAAGGGGAACGAAGTCCCGGATGAGGGGGCTTCGGCCCTCGGTCCGCTTCCCGAGCCGGATCGTGTTCATCTGGGTCAGCGACCCGATCGGCTGGGCGAGGCCGCGCCGTGCGGCTTCGACGCCGGCGACGAAGGTGGAGGCAACGGCCCCGAAGCCGGGGAGGAGGACACCGAGACGGCCGTCCGCGGGGCGGACGTTTGGACGATCGGTCACTGAAGCTTCTCCGTGGGTTGCGACGACGGATCAGGTGAGTCGGGCGGGGTTTCGGCTCCCTCGAGGGGAACCCCCGCCGCGTGGCGATAGACCCAGATCATCCGCTGGAAGGCGGTGAGGATCGAGGTCACGGCAAGAATGATGATGATGACCTTGAGAACGAGCCCGTCCCAGGCCAGCCCGAAGAGGAGCGAGCCCAGACCGAGGAGGACGACTCGCTCGGCACGCTGCATGATCCCGACGTTGCAGTCGAGACCGAGGGCCTCGGCCCGGGATCTGGTGTAGCTGACCATGAGTGACCCCCCCATGGCAAGGAAGATCACGTAGACCATCCAGACGTCGGCAAGCTCCCGTCCGTACTGGTTGTAGAGGGAGAGGAGCCCCAGGAAGACCACGATCTCGCTCAGGCGGTCGAGGGTCGAGTCGAAGAAGGACCCGAACTTCGAGGAGAGACCGCTGACCCGGGCCACTCGCCCGTCGAAGATGTCCAGGATCCCGCCGAGGAGCACGCAGAGCCCGGCCCAGCGCACGTGGTCCATGTGGTAGAGCCACCCGGCCGCGACGGTCACCGCGAAGCCGAACAGCGAAATCGAGTTCGGGTGCACGCGTGCTCGCACGAGGGCGAGTGTCACGGGTTCGATGATCCGGTAGACCGGATCGCGAAGGATCTTCAGCGAAGGCATGTGGGCAGAAGCATCGGGTTCGGTTCCCGCGTCCGGAAGAGTCCTCTCAGGAGGGGAGGATGATACGGCTCTGGCCTCCCTCCTGGATTCCGTTCGAGATCGTCTCGTTCACCTTCTGGAGAATCTTGTCGAAGTTTGCCTGGGCCGAGACGAGACGCTGGTACTCGGGGGTAGCCTGGAGCTCCCGGGCAAGTTCCTCGTAACGCTCTTTCTGGGCGTCTTCGGGCTCCCGACCGGTTCTGAGAAGGGTCACCATCTCCCCTTCCAGCTTCTCGAGTTCGTTACGAAGCTCGACGAGGCGGCGCTCTTCGTCCACCCCCTGGGCGGCCCGAGCGAGTGCGCGGTACTCGTCCGTGCGGCCCAGCGACTGTCCGAGTTCCCTTGCCATTTCCAGGATCCTGTTCATTCCAGCTCTCCATGTCCGACTGCATTCAAGTCAGGGGCACGGGGCGATCCCGTGCCTGCCTTCGACGGCCGGGGCGTCTCCGCCCCATCGGTCCTCTCGCCCGGGGTCCCGATCGCCTCTGCGATCAGGATCCGGTCGCGCCGGCTCAGGTCCCGCAGCACGACAGGCGCGCCAAGCCCCGGGGTCGCACGCACAGCTCCTTCGATTTCGGCGGCCTGTCCGGCGCCGAGCTCGAGGGCGAGGAGGCCACCGGGCGCGAGCACCGCGGGGGCGCCCTCGACCAGACGGACGAGGAGTTCCAGTCCTGCGCGCGGTGCGACCAGTGCCTCCCGCGGCTCCCACTCCCGCACCTCGGGCTCGAGCGCGCCCACCTCATTCTCGCCCACGTAGGGCGGGTTCGAGACGAGGACATCGAATCGCTCCCCCTCGGCGACCACCTCGAGAAGGTCGCCCTCGCGCCAGTCGAGGTGCACTCGCTCGAGGCCGAGCCTCGCGGCATTTCGCCGTGCGAGCTCGAGCGCATCGGCCGACCGGTCGCTCCCGACCACCCGGCCGAAGGGGCCCTCGAGCGCAAGGGAGAGGGCGATCGCGCCACTCCCCGTCCCGACGTCGAGCACCGAGAGCCCCGAGCGGCCCCACTCGCGGACCCGTGCGAGGACTGCTTCGACGAGCTCCTCCGTCTCGGGACGCGGGATCAGGACCCTCTCGTCGACCTCGAGCTCGAGCTCCCGGAAGGCCGCGGTACCGAGAACATACTGCAGGGGGCGCCGCTTGGCCCGATCGAGGAGGAGGGGCTTGAATCTCGCAAGCTCCTCCGGCTCGAGGGGGCGCTCGAAGGCAAGGTAGAGCTCGAGGCGCGACATTCCGAGAACATGAGCGAGGAGGTGCTCCACATCGAGCCGGGCACTCTCGATTCCGCGCTCCCCGAGGTAACGGGTGCTCCACCGGAGAAGCCGGAGCACGCTCCAGGGCGAACCCGGCGCCGGCGGGTCGACCGGATCGTCGAAGGCGGGAAGGCGTTCCGCGGCCATCACTCCTCCTCCCGAATCCGCTCCTCCTCCGCGGCGAGACGCAGCGCCGCGAGGAGTTCGTCGAGCTCGCCCGCGAGGATCTCCTCGAGGCGGTGGAGGGTGAGGCCGATTCGGTGGTCCGTCACCCGGTTCTGCGGAAAGTTGTAGGTCCGGATCTTCGCGGAACGGTCACCCGTTCCAACCTGGGTCCGCCGCTCCCTCGCACGCTCGGCCTCCTGCTCGGCAACCCGTCGGTCGAGGAGTCGGCTGCGAAGCACTCGGAGCGCCTTGTTCTTGTTCTTGAGCTGCGACTTCTCGTCCTGACAGCTCACGACGAGTCCCGTGGGGAGATGCGTGATCCGTACGGCCGAGTCCGTCGTGTTCACGGACTGCCCCCCAGGCCCCGACGAGCGGAAGACATCGATGCGCAGCTCACCCGGATCGAGGGCCACGTCCACCTCCTCCGCTTCGGGCAGCACGGCCACCGTCGCCGCCGAGGTGTGGATGCGCCCACCTGACTCCGTCTCCGGAACCCGCTGCACCCGGTGGACCCCGGACTCCCAGCGGAGCATCCCGTAGGCCGAAGGCCCGCGGACGTTCACGACGGCCTCCTTCACCGATCCGGGAATCCCCTCCGAAAGGTCCACGAGGTCGAAGCTCCATCCCTGCCGGTCCGCGAAACGCCGATACATGCGCAGGAGGTCGCCCGCGAAGAGACCTGCCTCGTCCCCACCGGTTCCGGCCCGAATCTCGAGGACCGCCGGGCGCTCGTCGAGAGGGTCCCTGGGCACGAGGAGTCGCCGAAGCACCACGGTGAGCTCCTGGATCCGGGCTTCGAGAGCTTCGACCTCCGAAGCGGCAAGCGCCCGCATCTCGGCGTCGTCCGACTCGCGGACAAGCTCCCGGGCTCCCTCCAGCTCCGTCAGGGAACCGAGGAGGTCGGACCCCACACTCACGACCGGCTCGAGTTCGGCTCGCTCGCGTCCGAGGACGCGAAGTCGGTCGGGATCCGTTGCCACTGCGGGGTCCGAAAGCCCCACTTCCACGGCACGAAGGCGCTCTTCTGCCTCGGTGAGGCGCTGCCGGACTCGATCGTCGAGCATCATGAAGCCGGCCGCAGCGCGGGCCCACGGGGCGCCCCCCGATCAGGACCCCGAGGCACGCCCTGTCAGGAGCTGGACGGGCTCTGGGCGTACTTCCGGTTGAATCGCTCGACCCGACCGGCGGTGTCGACGAGACGCTGCTTGCCCGTGTAGAAGGGGTGGCACACCGCGCAGATCTCCACGGAGAGATCCCCAACGGTCGAACGGGTCTCGAGCACGTTCCCGCACGAGCACGAGATGCGCGCGGGCTGGTACTCGGGGTGGATTCCTTGCTTCATCGCTACGATTCTCCGACGGCCGAAAGAAAACGGGCCCCGAGGGCCCGTGGACAACCAGACTACAGAAGGGTAAATCTACGGCAGGCTCCGGGAGAGTTCAAGGCGCCCCGCCCAAGGCCCGCAGCGGGGCGCCTTCCTGCGCGGTGCGCGTCACTCCTTCCAGTTCAGGAGGCGCCGCTCGATCTCTTCCTTGTGACGGGTCTCGTCGACGATCATGTCCTCGAGCTGGACCTTGAGCGCGGTCAGCCCGAGGGCGTCGGCCTGGCGCACACGTTCCTCGTACCGCTCGATCGTCTCGCTCTCGGCACGATGTGCGATCTCGAACATCTCCCGGTTGTTCCGCGTGAGCGTCACCGGCAGGGGCTCGGTCGTGGGCGTCCCCCCAAGGGCCACGATCTTGTCGGCAAGGAAGCGAGCATGCTCCAGCTCATCCGGGATCTCGCTCTCGAAAAAGGCGCGGACCTCCTGGCGCCAGGGTCCGGTGCAGAGGCTCGCAAAGAGCCGGTATGTGATCACGGCCTGAAACTCGGCCGCGAGGTCATGGTTGAGCCCCTCGAGGAGTTCCTCCATCGTTGCAGCCATCTCTTCAACCTCCCTTTCTTCGTCGAATCGTCTATCTTCGTGTCGCTCAGGGACCGGATCGGCCCCAGGTCCTGTCAACCCAGCTCGCCCCCCGGGGTTCCGGCCCGACGCCCCCGAAGCGCACGTCCGAAGAAGACGATGAGGAGCAGGAGAGCCGACAGGTGCAGCGCCAACCCGCCTCCCCGGGCGAAGGGCGTCGCCTTGTCGGCCCCCGCCCGAACCGAACCGACGAGGACCGCGGTTCGCCCACTGGTCCGGCGGGACTCCCACTCGAGCCGCCTCCCGTCGGGACCGAAGCCGCCAGCCTCTCCGCCGACCGAACTCCGGAGCACCGGAACCGCGAGCTCGACGGCGCGAAGCACCGCGACCGCTTCGAACTGGGCGCGCGCCGCGCCCACCCCTTCGAGTGGCCCCCGCCGGAGCCAGCCCTCGTTCGCGGGAAGGATCAGGAGCCTTGCACCCTTGCGCCGCAGCCGAGCCCCCTCCCCTGCAAAGAGCGCCTCGAAGCAGATCAGCGCCCCTGCCGGAACCCCGCCCCGCAGCTCGAAGGGCTCCCGGGCAGTACCGGGCCCGACCCCGCCTCGTCCCGGACGCCATTCGACCCCGGGGACGAGCCTCCTCTTCTCATGCATCACCCCGCTTCCCTGCCCCTCGCCGTCGACCCGCAGGAAGCGATTGC
>SLDT01000017.1 GCA_007125125.1 Gemmatimonadota bacterium
CCCCTTTTTCTTTGTCCCGGCCACCCCTTGACCGAGGGAGACCCACCCCCCTATGTTCCCCCTCGGGTCACCACTATTACCCACTGTTCCCCACAGCGACCCACGGAGGGGTGAGGTGGCTGGGTTCCTCGGGCAGTACGAATACCAACTGGACCAGAAGGGGCGGGTCAGTCTTCCGGCCGAGTATCGGCGCAAGGCAGACGACACTCGCTTCGTTTTGCTGCAATGGGAGCCGACCCATCTGACGCTCTTCCCGGAGTCGACCTGGGACGAGGTGCAGGAGCGCCTCCTCGCCCAGCGCCGGCAGAACCGCTCCGCGATCGCCCGGCACCTGCGCCAGATCACGGCCCGCGCGGTCGAGGTCACCCCGGACAAGCAGGGGCGCATCCTGGTCCCGAGCTGGCTCCTCGAGGCGGCGGGGCTCGAGGGCTCGGCCCTCCTCATCGGGGCGCTCGACCGGATCGAGCTCTGGGACCCGGAGCGCTTCCGGAGCGCGGCCCCGGCCCCCGGCGAAGAGGACGAGGAACTCCGCGACGCGGTCCACGAGATCTTCGGATGAATGCGCCCTCCTACCACCTGCCGGTCCTCTGCGACGAGGTCGTCCGGCTCCTTCTCGACACCCCCGCGCGGGGCGAGGTCATCGACTGCACCGTCGGAGGGGGCGGCCATGCGCGGGCGCTCCTCGAGGCCGACGCCGGAGTCCGGATCGTCGCGGTCGACCGCGACCCCGAGGCGCTCGCCGAGGCCCGGCGGGTCCTGGCGCCCTGGAAGGACCGGGTCCGCTTCGTCGAGGCCCGCTTCGACGAGGCGGCGCACGGCGCGGGGCTCCTCGGACCCTCCTTGCGCGGGGCCCTTCTCGACCTCGGCGTCAGCTCGCGCCAGCTCGACGTGGACCGGCGCGGCTTCTCGTACCGCTCGGGCGAGGCCCCTCTCGACATGCGCATGGGCCCCGACGAGGACGCCCCGACGGCGGCCGAGCTCCTGAACTCGCTCGACGAGGAGGCGCTCGCCGAGCTCTTTCGCCGCTACGGCGAGGAGCCGCGCGCCCGCCGGCTCGCACGCGAGATCGTGAAGCGCCGGGCGACGGAGCCCTTCGAGCGGGCGCAGCAGCTCCTCGACGCCCTCACCGTCGTGCACCGCCGGACCCCGACCGCGCAGGAGAAGGCCCGCGTCTTCCAGGCGCTCCGCATCGAGGTGAACCGGGAGATGGAGGCGCTCGAGGAGGCGCTCCCCCTCCTGCGCGACGCCCTCCACCCGGAGGGTGTCCTCTGCGTCATCGCCTACCACTCCCTCGAGGACCGCATCGTGAAGGAGGCGCTGCGGGACTGGAGCCGGAGCTGCGTCTGCCCCCCGGGGCTCCCCCTGTGCACCTGCCGCGGCGAGCCCCTCGGGGAGCTCCTGACCCGCAGGGTCGTGCGCCCCTCCGAGGCCGAGATCGAGGCGAACCCGCGCGCCCGCAGCGCCCGCCTCCGCGCCTGGAGGAAGGCAGCATGAGCGGCCGCAGCTCCGCGACCACGATGACCGCCCTCGCGGTGGCCCTCGTCCTGATCGCGCTCAGCATCGTGACCTGGCGGCAGTCGCGCACCCGCGAGAGCCTGGCGGGCCTCGACCACCTGCGCCGGCAGATCTCCCTCGTTCAGGCCGAGCAGATCGAGCTCGAGCGGCGCATCCAGCTCCTCGAGAGCCGTGGCCGCGTGGTGGCCGAGGCGCGCGAGCGGCTCGGGATGCGGACCCCCCGCTCCGAGGAGATCGTCTTTCTTCCGGGAGACGGGCGATGAGGGCCGGGGCGGGGCGCAGGCGGGACCCGATGCGGGCGGTCCAGCTCCGGAGTCGCTTCCTCCTGTGCGTCTGGCTCCTGTGTGGGGCGGGGCTCCTGGGGCGCGCGGTCGAGCTCCAGCTCCTGCAGGGGGGCGAGTGGCGGGCCGAGGCGGAGCGCCAGCACCGCACGACGGGCGAGATCCCGGCGGCGCGCGGGGCGATCCTCGACCGGACGGGGGTGTCCCTGGCGGTCTCGCACGAGGTGTTCCGGGTGAGTGTGGCTCCGCACGAGGTGCGCGACACGGCGGCGACGGTGGGGCATCTGGCCTCGGCGCTCGGGATCACGGAGGCCGAGGCGCGGCGTGCCTTCCAGGGGTCGCGTCGGTGGGTGCCGCTGCCGGGGCGCTTTCCTCCCTCGGCACGGGAGGCGCTCGGCCGGGTGCGGGGGGTCTACGTCGAGCGGGACCTGCGGCGGGTGAACCCGCACGAGAGCCTCCTGCGCGGGGTGCTCGGGGCGGTGATCGACGATGCGGGTACGGGCGGGGTCGAGCAGGAGTACGACGAGCTCCTGCGCGGGACGCCCGGGATGGAGGTCCTTGCCCGCGATTCCGAGGGCCGGCCGATCCCCGGCGAGAGCTGGATGGTGCAGCCGCCCCGCTCCGGCGGGCAGGTGGTGCTCACGATCGATGCGGACCTGCAGGAGATCGCGCGCGAGGCGCTGCGCGAGGCGATGGATTCGACGGGGGCGCGCGGGGGAGACCTGATCGTGACCGATCCCCGGACGGGGGAGGTCCTCGCGATGGTCTCGGTCGTGAACGGGGAAGAAGGCGGGCTCTCGGCGCTGAACGCTCCCTACGAGCCGGGCTCCACCCTGAAGCCCTTCACGATCGCGAACCTGATGGCGACGGGGAAGGCGACGCTCGCGGACTCGGTCGACACGGGGCCGGGGCACTGGACCTTCGCGGGGCGCACGATCCGCGACGTGCACAGCCCCGGGCATGTCGACCTCCGGCACGCCCTGCGCGTGTCGTCGAATGTGGCGATCGCGAAGCTGGCGCAGCGGCTCACCCCGGCGGAGCAGTACGAGGGGCTGCGCGACTTCGGCTTCGGGGTGCCGACGGGGATCGCGCTCCCCGGGGAGGTGGGGGGGCTCCTCCGGCGGCCGGAGCGGTGGCAGGCGATGTCCCCGGCCTCCCTCGCGATCGGGTACGAGATCAGCGTGACGCCCCTCCAGATGGCGCTCGCGTACGGGGCGCTCGCGAATGGGGGGACGCTCATGGAGCCGCGCATCATCCGCGAGATCCGGGACCCGGCGGGGCGCACCCTCGAAAGCTTCGAGCCGCGCGCGGTGCGGCGGGTGGTCGCGCCCGAGGTGGCCGAGGAGCTGACCGATGCACTCGTCGAGGCGGTGCAGGACGGGACGGGGACGCGGGCGCGGCTCGCCACCTTCAGCGTGGCGGGGAAGAGCGGGACGAGCCGGGCCTATGCGGCGGGCGGGGGCTACGAGCCGGGCGGATACTACAGCTCCTTCGTGGGGTTCTTCCCGGCCGAGGCCCCGCAGCTCGTCGTCTTCGTGAAGCTCGACCGGCCCCAGGGGCAGTACTTCGGGGGTGCGACGGCGGCGCCGGTGACCCGCGCCACGATGGAGGCGATCCTCGCGGCGCATGCGCCCCCCCTCGACCGGGAGGCGCTCGCGGTGATCGCCCGCTCCTACGCGGCCACGCGCGTGCAGGTGCGGCCGGAGGGACCCTTCGTGCCGACCGGGACGGGGATCGTGGGGGCGCCCGCGCAGAGCAGCCAGGGGGGGGCGAGCCCGGCGGCCCGCTCCCTCCCGGAAGGGGGGCTCCTCCTCCCGGACCTGCGCGGGATGGCGCCCCGCCAGGCGATCCGGCGACTCCACGTGCTCGGGCTCGCGGCGCTCTGGGAGGCTCCCGAGGTCGTCGAGCGCACGACCCCCGCACCCGGGAGCGTCGTGTTCCCGGGTGACACGATCCGGCTCCTCGGCCCCCCGGGACGGGGTGGTCCGGCACCGGCGAGGGGGGTCGATGACTGAGGTCGTCGGGACCCTCCGCGGAGTGGCCGGGCTCCTGGCCCAGGCGGGGCTCCTGCGTGAAGGGGAACGCCCGGAGACACTGCCGGATCTGGCCCTGACCGGGGTCACGCAGGACTCGAGGGAGGTCGCGGGCGGCGACCTCTTTCTCGCATGGAGGGGTCTGCGCTTCGATGCACACGCCCATGTCGGGGAGGCGGCGGCCCGGGGGGCGGTCGCCGCGGTGGTGGAGCGTCGAATCGAGGGGCTCGAGATCCCGCAGATCGTCGTCCATGACGGCCGCTCGGCCGCGGCCCTCACGGCCCACGCCCTCCTCGGCCGGCCGGCCGACGGACTTTGGGTGACCGCGGTCACTGGAACGAATGGCAAGACGACGGTCGTCTGGCTCCTCCGCCAGCTTCTGGGGCACGGAGAAGGGAGGGGGGCGGGCTCGATCGGGACCCTGGGCGCGATCGGTGCCGACGGTGCGGTGATCCCGGGCTCGGACCGGCTCACGACGCCGGGGCCGGTCGAGATGGCCCGGCTCCTCGGGACCCTCGCCGGGCAGGGGGTGCGACGGGTCGCGCTCGAGGCCTCGTCCCACGCCCTCGAACAGCGCCGGCTCGACGGGGTCGGGGTCGACGTGGCCTGCTTCACGAACCTGACGCAGGACCACCTCGACTACCATCCCGACCTCGACGCCTACCGCGATGCGAAGGCGCTCCTTCTGGCGCGGCTCCGGCGGGGCCCCGGCGAGGAACGCGGGGGCGTGGTCCTGAATGCCGACCCGGCGTGGGCGGCGCTCCCCCGGATCGAGGGGCGGCTCCTCGTCGTGCGCCGGGACGACGCGCCCGCCGAGGCCCCACCGGCGGCGGAGCGCCTGGGCGACCTCGTGGCGCGCGACGTCCGTCTCGGGCCCGCGGGGACGGAGTTCACCCTCGTGCAGGGCGAGCGGGCGCTCCCGGTCAGGACACGGCTCCTCGGCGACTTCAATGTCGAGAATGCCCTCGTGGCCCTCGGCGCGGCGGTTCTCTCAGGGATCCCCCTGGCGGCGGCGGCGGGGCGCCTGGCAGAAACGGACGCCCCTCCGGGGCGCCTCGAGGCGGTGGTGCGGGAGCCGTTTCCGGTGCTCCTCGACTACGCTCACACACCTGATGCCCTCGCGCGGGTGCTCGAGACCCTGCGGCCCCTGGTCGCGGGCCGTCTCATCGTGGTCTTCGGAGCGGGGGGCGACCGGGACCGCGCGAAACGCCCCCGGATGGGGCGCGCGGCCGCCGAGGGGGCCGACCTCCCGATCGTGACCTCGGACAACCCGCGCACGGAAGACCCGGCGGCGATCATCGAGGAGATCCGGGCCGGGATGGGGGGCCGCGAGCACCTGGCCCTCGTCGACCGGCGGGAGGCGATCGCGCGCGCCCTCGAGCTCGCCCGCCCGGGCGACCTCGTCCTCCTCGCGGGCAAGGGGCACGAGCCCTACCAGGAGATCGGGACGGAGCGCCGCCCGTTCGACGAGCGCCGGATCGCGCGGGAGCTCCTGGAGGGAGCGGGCCGATGACGGCGCCCTGGCACTGGAACGAGGCCCGGGTGCGCCGCGCCCTCGGCCTCGAGGGGGGCGGGGAGGCCCCGATCGCGGGGATCTCGACCGACACCCGCGCCCTCGCTCCGGGGGAGCTCTTCGTCGCCCTCCGGGGGGAGCGCTTCGACGCCCATGCCTTCGTCCAGCGGGCGGGGGAGATGGGCGCGGCGGGGGCCGTGGTCGAGCAGGGGGCGAAGGGGCCCGAGGGGCTTCCCCTCTTCGAGGTGCCGGATACCCTCGTGGCGCTCGGGGAGCTGGCGCGCTTCCGGCGCGAGGCCCTCGGGGTGCCGGTGGTGGCGCTCACCGGATCCTCGGGGAAGACGACCTTCAAGGAACTCCTCCGGGCGGCGCTCGGCGTGCGCTACCGGGTCCATGCCACGCGGGGGAACCTGAACAACCGGATCGGAGTCCCGCTGACCCTTCTCGAGACCCCCGACGAGGCCGGGATCGTGGTGCTCGAGATGGGGACGAACGAGCCGGGAGAGATCGCCGAGCTGACGCGGATCGCCGAGCCCGATGCCGGGGTGGTGACCACGGTCGGAGAGGCGCACCTCGAGCGGTTGGGCTCGCTCGAAGGGGTTCTGGACGAGAAGCTCGCCCTCCTGGCTGGGTTGAGGGCAGGGGGGCGCGCCTTCACGGGCGACCGGCCGGCATTCCTGCCCGACACGGCGCGGGCTCGGCATCCGGGGGTGCGGGTGAGCGGTTTCACGCCGGAGGCCGACGCGGCGCTCCGCGGGCAGCTCGAGGACGCCGACGCGGAGGGGCGCCGCCCCTTCGTCTTCGGGGGCGTGAGGGTCGTGCCCGGGGTGCCGGGTCGGCACGGGGCCGAGCTCGCGCTCCTGGCCCTCGCGGTGGCGGGTGCCTTCGGGGTGCCTTACACGGAGGCGGGGCGGGCGCTCGAGGCGACCCGGCCCACGGGGATGCGGGGGGAGCGGCGCCGGATCGGGGGCATCACCCTCGTCGCGGACTGCTACAACGCGAACCCGCAGTCGGTGCGTGCGGCCCTCGAGGTGCTGGCCGCGCTCGAGCCGGGGCGCGCGCGCATCGCGGTGCTCGGAAGCATGCTCGAGCTGGGCGAGGCGGGGCCGAAGCTTCACCGGGAGCTCCTCGGCGAGGCGCTCGCCCTGCCCCTGACCGCGGTCATTGCTGTCGGACTCTTCGCGGATGCCGCGCGTGCCCTCGAGGCGCGCGGGGTGCCGGGGCGCCCGGGTGGCCCCGTGCTCGAGGTAGCCGAGGATGCCGCGGAGGCATGGGTGCGCCTCGCCCCCCTGCTCGAAGGCAACGAGCTCCTCCTCCTGAAGGGATCGCGCGGGGTGGCGCTCGAGGAGATGATTCCCTGGCTCGAGGCCGCGCACGGGACCCCGGATGACGACGGGGAAGGGGGGGAGGGCTGATGTTCGAGTGGCTCCTCCCGAGGTTCACGGATGTCCACATCCTCTTCAACCTCTTCAACTTCCTGACCTTCCGCTCGGCGGGGGCGGTCGTGACCTCGCTCTTCATCGTCCTCTTCGCGGGGCCGGCGACGATCCGGTGGCTCGCGCGGATGAAGGTGGGGCAGGTGGTGCGCGACGAAGGGCCCGAGACGCACCTGAAGAAGACGGGCACGCCGACGATGGGGGGGGTGCTCATCGTGGGGTCGGCCGCGATCTCGACCCTGCTCTGGGCCGAGCTCGCCAACTGGTACGTAGCGATCTGCCTCCTCTCGCTCCTCTGGATGGGGGCGATCGGCTTCATGGACGACTACCTGAAGGTGGTGCAGAAGCGCTCGCGCGGGCTCGTGGCCCGCTACAAGATGATCGGGCAGCTCACCTTCGGGCTCGTGCTCGGGGTGGTGATCGTGATCAGCCCGATCCATCCGGTGCCCGCGACCTGGACGCAGGTGCCCTTCTTCGAGGCCTGGGTCGCCGCCTTCTGGCCCCCGGCCTACGTGGTCTTCGTGGCGCTCGTCGTCTCGGGCTCCTCGAACGCGGTGAACCTGACCGACGGGCTCGACGGGCTCGCGACGGGGCTCGCGGCGATCGCCCTCGTCACCTTCGGGGTCTTCGCCTATCTGATCGGGCGCGTCGACACCTCGGCCTACCTCGGGCTCCTCTACCTCCCCGGGACGGGGGAGTTGGCGGTCTTCGCGGCGGCGCTGGCCGGAGGCGCGATCGGCTTCCTCTGGTACAACGCGCACCCGGCCGAGGTCTTCATGGGCGACACGGGCTCGCTCGCCCTCGGGGGGGCGCTCGCCGTCATGGCGATTCTCCTGAAGGCCGAGTTCCTCCTCCTGATCGTGGGGGGCGTGTTCGTGCTCGAGGCGGTCTCCGTGATGCTCCAGGTGAGCTGGTTCCGCTACACGCGCAGGCGCCTCGGGGAGGGGCGCCGGCTCTTCCGCATGGCCCCGATCCACCACCACTTCGAGAAGCTCGGCTGGGCCGAGTCGAAGGTGGTCGTGCGCTTCTGGATCCTCGGGATCCTCTTTGCCCTGATGGCCTTCAGCACCCTCAAGATCCGATGAGCGAGGACCCGACCATCAAGGCAATCAACCGTTCCCGCCCCACGGCGCCCGAGGGCTCCGGGGGCATCGCCATCCTCGGCCTCG
The DNA here is from genome assembly GCA_007125125.1 of Gemmatimonadota bacterium. Classification (GTDB taxonomy): domain Bacteria; phylum Gemmatimonadota; class Gemmatimonadetes; order Longimicrobiales; family Gaopeijiaceae; genus SLDT01. The sequence continues at coordinate 7,948 of SLDT01000017.1, forward strand.
GAGCGAGCGGCATCGCCGCCGCCCGCCTGGCCCTCGCACACAGGGAGAATGTCCATGTCTCGGACCTCCGGCAGGACCCCATCACCACAGCCCGCGCTCGCGACCTACGAGAGCTGGGAGCCGTCGTCGAGCTGGGCCACCACGACCTGGCCCGGATCACGCAGGCGCGGCTGGTCGTGGTATCTCCTGGAATCGCCCCGGGCGCTCCAGTGCTCGCGGATCTACAGGCCCGCGGCGTGGAGTGGCTCTCCGAGCCCGAGTTCGCCGCACGGTATTTCCAGAGTTCACTGATCGCGGTTACCGGGACGAACGGGAAGACCACGACGGCGCTCCTCGTGAACCACCTCCTCCGGAGCGCGGGCTTCGAGGCCGCGGTCGGCGGGAACGTCGGCGGGGGGCTCGCCCCGGCCGCCTCCGAGGTGGCGCTCATCGATCCGCCCCCGGACTGGGTCGTCCTCGAGATGAGCTCCTTCCAGCTCGCGGGGGTGCGTGCCTTTCTTCCCGACATCGGGATCGTGACGAGCCTCGCCCCCGACCACCTCGACCGCTACCCCGACACCGCGGCCTACTACGCCGACAAGGCCCGCATCTTCCAGAACAGTACCCCCTGGAGCCGGTGGGTCCTGAACGGGGAGAACCCGGAGGTGCTGGCCCTCGCCGGAGATGCCCGGGGCGACCGCCACCTCTTCGCCCGCTCCCCCGAGCCGATCAACGGGACCCGCCCCGCGGCCTTCGTCCGCGACGGAATCCTGACCCTGGTCACGAAGGGGCGCGAGGAAGAGCCCCTCGTCCCCGCCGCCAGCCTCCGGATCCTCGGGAGCCACAACGTCCTGAACGCCCTCGCCGCCGCGCTCGCTGCCCGCCTCGCGGGGGCCGACCCGGCCGCGGTCCGCGAGGGACTCAGCTCCTTCGCGCCCCTCCCGCACCGGATGGAGCCGGTCCACGACCGGGACGGGATCCTCTGGGTGAACGACTCGAAGGCCACGAACGTCGAGGCGGCACGGAGCGCTCTCGAGAGCCTCGAGCGCCCCCTCGTCGTGCTCCTCGGGGGCCATGACAAGGGCGAGCCCTTCGCCGCCCTTCGCCCCGCCCTCGAGCGCCGCGCACGGGCCGCGATCCTCTACGGGGAGGCGAGCGAACGCCTCGCGAGCGAGCTGGAGGGCACGACCCCCGAGCTCCACCGGGACGAGGGCTTCGAGGCGGCGGTCGAGCGCGCCCGCTCCCTCGCGCGCACGGGCGATGTCGTGCTCCTGAGCCCGGCCTGCAGCTCCTTCGACCAGTTCGAGAGCTACGAGGCGCGCGGCCTCCGCTTCGCCGAGCTCGCACGCGGAGCCGGGGAGAGCAAATGACCCCGGTCACGACCGACGCCGTCCCCCGGAGCGCCCCTGCCTTCGCCGAGAGCGGGCTCCGGCACGGCTGGGAGCCGGCCGTGCTCTTCGGGGCCACCCTCCTGCTCCTCTCGTTCGGGCTCGTGAACCTCTACTCCGCGTCGGCCTTCCTGGCCCAGCGGCAGGCCCTTCCCGACACCTTCTACCTCCTGCGCCAGGTCACCGGAGCGGCGGCCGGGCTCGTTGCCCTCGTCATCGCGGCGCGTATCCCCTACACCTGGTGGCGCCCCCTCGCCTGGCCCCTGCTCGCCCTCGTCTGGGTCGCCCTCGTCCTCCTCGTACTCCCCTGGACCACGGGGATCGCTCCGGAGATCAATGGCGCCCGTCGTTGGCTGAACCTCGGGGTCGCCCTCCAGCCCTCCGAGTTCGCGAAGCTCGCGGTCATCATCTGGACCGCACACATCGCGGTGCGCAAGCAGGGGAGCTTCCGGAGTCTCAGCCAGGGGCTGGCGCCCTTCCTCCTGATCTGGGGCCTCGTCCTCGTCCCGGTGCTCCTGCAGCCCGACCTCTCGACCGCCTTCGTGATCGCCGTGCTCGGTGGCCTCACGGTGTTCTCGGCCGGTGCGCGGATCGGGCACTTCCTCTTCCTCGGCCTCCTCCTTGCGCCCCTTGCCCTCGCGCAGCTGGGGGCCGGGTTCCGACGCGACCGCCTCCTCGCCTTCCGCGACCTCGACGGGCACCTCTCGGCCGCCGGCTACCAGGTGCACCAGTCACTCATCGCCCTGGGCTCGGGGGGCGTCGCAGGGGTCGGTTTCGGGGAGGGGCGGCAGAAGTTCGGCTTCCTCCCCGAGCCGCACAACGACTTCATCTTCTCGATGATCGGAGAGGAGTGGGGCTTCCTCGGGGTCAGCCTCCTCGTCGTCCTCTACCTCGCGATCGTCGTGATCGGCTTCCGGATCGCGCGCCGTGCCCCGGACCTCTTCGGGCGCCTCCTGGCCCTCGGGATGACGAACCTGATCGCCCTGCAGGCTGTCCTGCACATGGGGGTCGGGCTCGGGCTCCTCCCCCCGACCGGGCTCTCGCTCCCCCTCGTCTCGTACGGGCGCTCGAACCTCCTCGTCACCCTCGTCGCGATCGGAGTGCTCCTCTCGATCGCGCACCACACCCCCGATGCCGAACCGGGAAGAAGGCTCCCCGGGGAGGTCCTGCGATGAGGGCGTCCGAGGGCTGGGTGGTCGTCTTCTCCGGCGGAGGAACCGGGGGCCATCTCTACCCCGCGCTCGCCCTCGCGGGGGCGCTCCGGGCCCTCCGCCCCGATGTCCGCGCCTTCTTCGTCGGGGCGCGACGGGGGATCGAAGCGCGCATTCTCCCCGCACGGGGCGAGGAGCACCTCCTCGTCCAGGTCGAAGGGTTTCGACGCGACGGGCCCCTCCTCGCGAACCTCTCCGTCGTCGTGCGCCTCCTCGGTGCCCTGGTCGAGACCGGTCGCACCCTTCACCGGCTCCGGCCCCGCGCCGTCGTCGTGACCGGGGGCTATGCCGGAGGGCCCGCCGGGCTGCTGGCGGTGCTGATGCGGATCCGGCTCGTGCTCCAGGAGCAGAATGCGGTGCCCGGGGTGACGACCCGTGCCCTTTCCCTCTTTGCCCACGAGGTGCACCTCGCCTTCCCGGAGGCGATCGAGCACCTCCCCCGGCCGGCGCGCCCGCGGGTCCGCTTCACGGGGAACCCCGTCGTGCCCCCGAGCCCCGTCGAGGAGGCCCATGGCCGCTTCGGCCTCGTCGCGGGGCGTCCCGTCGTCCTCGTCGTCGGGGGAAGCCAGGGGTCGCTCGCCCTGAACCGGGGCGTCCTCGACGCCGTGACCCAGGTCGTGCGGGGGAACGGGCACGGGCCGGGGCGGGACGCACGGGAGCGGCCCCTCCCCGACCTCCAGCTCCTCTGGTCGACGGGGCCCACCCACCTCGAAGGGGTCCAGGCCGGTCTCGAGGCGCTGGGGCGTCCCGCGTGGGTGCACGCGGTCGGCTACATCGACGACATGCCCGCCGCCCTCGGGATCGCGGCACTCGCCGTGAGCCGGGCCGGCGCGATGGCCACCTCGGAGTTCCTGGCCTGGGGAGTCCCCTCGATCCTCGTCCCCCTCCCGACCGCCGCCGCCGACCACCAGACGAGCAACGCCCGCGCGCTCCACAAGGCCGGCGCCGCGATCCTCCTTCCCGAGGAGGAGCTCGACGGACGCGTGCTCTGGGCCTGGATCGCCCGGATCATCGGGGACCGGGCGGCGCGGGAGCGGATGGCGCGCGCGGCGCATGACCGTGGTCAACCAGGGGCCGCCGAGACGCTGGCGCGCTCCCTCGAGCGGCTCCTGCCACCGGGAGGTGCGCGATGACCTCGGCAGAGCTGCGCGGCCGGATGCGCGACGGCACCTTCCACTTCATGGGGATCGGGGGGGCCGGGATGTGCGCGCTCGCCGAGGCGATGGTTCGCGCGGGCGCGCGCGTCACTGGATGCGACCTTGCACCGGGGAGCGCCGTGCTTCCCCTGGAGCGGATGGGCGTGCGGGTGCACCGTGAGCATGACCCGGGTCATGTCGAGGGTGCCGCCCTCCTCGTGCACTCCGCAGCGGTCCCTCCGGATCACCCGGAGCTCGAGGCCGCGCGCCAGGCGGGGATCCCGGTGCTCAAGCGGGCCGAGGCGCTCGGCCTCTGGGTCCGGGAGGCCCCGACCGTGGCCGTCGCCGGGACACACGGAAAGACGACGACGACCGCGATGGTCACGACGGTGCTCGAGAGGGCCGGGCTCGCACCCACCGGCTTCGTCGGGGGCGAGGTCACGGGGTGGGAGAGTCACCTGCGCCCCGGTGGGCAGGGGCTCTTCGTCGTGGAGGCCGACGAGTACGACCGTTCCTTTCTCCACCTGCACCCCCGGGTCGCGGTCGTCACGAATGTCGAGGCCGATCACCTCGACATCTACGGCTCTCTCGAAGGGGTGCGCGAGGGGTTCCGGCACTTCCTGCAGGGGGTCGAGGAGGGGGGCACGGTCATCGCCTGCGCCGACGACCCCGGGGCCGGGGCGGTGATCCAGGGCATGGGCATGACTGCGGTCACCTATGGGTTCTCGGCCGGAGCGGTCCTTCGTGCCGAGGCGATGAGCACCGGGGCCGCACCGGGGGGCGCCGGGCGGAGGGAGCCCGCGGGCCGACACCCTGCTCCGGGCGACGCGGCCGAGGGGCTGAACCGTGTCCGCATCCGGGAGGGGGGCGAGGACCGGGGCACCCTGGCGATCGGTCTCCCGGGGCGGCACAACCTCCTGAACGCCCTTGCGGCGGCTGCGGTCGCGCGGAGCCTCGGGGTCAAGTGGGAGCCGATCCGGGAGGGCCTCCTGGCCTTCCGCGGTGTCCGGCGCCGATTCGAGCGGCTGGGCGAGGTGGGCGGGATCCTCGTCGTGGACGACTACGCGCACCATCCGACCGAGCTGGCCGCGACCCTCGAGGCGGCGCGCACGAGCTTCCCCGGACGGCGCATCGTCGCCGTGTTCCAGCCGCACCTCTTCACCCGGACCCGCGACCACGCCCCCGGCTTCGGAGCGGCCCTCGCGGGGGCCGACGCGAGCTGGGTGACCGCGGTCTACCCGGCCCGCGAGCCAGCGATCGAGGGAGTCGACGGCGCGCTCGTGGCACGGGCGGCACGGGCGGCAGGCGCCCGGGAGGTGCACCTCCACGAGGAGCTCGCGACCCTTCCGGACGCCCTCGCGGCGACGCTTGGGCCGGGCGATCTCTGCCTCACCCTCGGGGCGGGCTCGATCGAGAAGACGGGGCCCGCCCTCCTCGCCCGGCTCCGGGAGGGATCCGATGCGTAGGGGCACCGGGGTTCTCCTCCTCGTCGCCGCCGCGATGGCGCTCGCGACCCTCGCGACCCGGGTTCCGGAGGCGCTCGCCGGGGTCGAGGGCTTCCGGGTGAGCGGCTTCCAGCTCGAGGGGGAACGCTTCCTGACCCGTGACGAGGTCGTGGAGCTCCTCGGGGACCCCGGGAGCCACTCCCTCTGGGACGAGCTCGACCCACTCGCCCGCCGGATCGAGGCGCATCCCCTCGTCCGGGAGGCGCGGGTGCGGCGCAAGCTCCCCTCGACCCTTCTCGTGCAGGTGGTGGAGCGGGAGCCGGTGGCCCTCATTCCGGGGCCGGCCCTCGTCCCCCTCGACCGGGAGGGAAGGGAACTCCCCCTGGACGCGGCGCGGCACCGGCTCGACCTTCCGCTCGTGCAGCCGGTGCGGGAGCCCTGGGCCGAGGGGATCTCCCTCACCCGCCGGGAGGTGGCGGTCCTCGCCCGGGAGGCGGCGATGCTCCGGGAGCTCGATCCCGGACTTGCGGCTTCGGCCTCGGAGTTTGCGCTCAGCGCCGGAGGCGACATTCTTCTGAGGATGGGCGAGCCGCGGATCACCCTCCTCTACCGGTCGCCGGCCTCGACCGCTACCCTGCGCAGGGGGCTTCGCGTGCTCGGGGACTTCGCCGACCGGCGACCGGACGAGCGACCCCTCGTCATCGACCTCCGCTTCGACGACCAGGTCGTCGTGCGCCATCGGAACCCCAGCGGACGCTGACGATGCGATCGAACCTCATTGCAGGACTCGATGTCGGGACCACGAAGACCTGTGCGGTCATCGCCGAACTCGTGGGCGAGGGCCGGCGTCGGCCGGAGCTGCGCGTGCTCGGGGTCGGCCAGGCACGCACGGCCGGAGTGCGCCGGGAGGTGGTCACGCACATCGAGGAGACGACAGAGTCGATCCGCGATGCGCTGAAGGAGGCCGAGCTCATGGCGGGTGCCTCGGTCGACCGCGTCTGGGCGGGAATCAGTGGGGACCACATCGAGGCGCGCACCTCGATGGGGGTCGTCGCCGTGGGGGGCGAGGAGATCACGCGGGGCGACCTCGATCGGGTCCACGAGGTGGCTCGGGCGGTCCCGGTGCCCCCGGACCGCGAGTTCCTCCATGCGATCCCGCAGGAGTACCTCGTCGACCAGCGGGGGGGGATCAAGGATCCGGTCGGGATGTCGGGCACCCGCCTCGAGGCCGAGGTCTACCTCGTGACGGCGGCGGCTGCTGCCTCGACGAACCTGAGCCGTGCGGTGGCCCGCGCGGGCTACCGGGTCCAGGGGCTCGTGCTCGCCCCTCTCGCGACGGCCCGCGCCGTGCTCACCGAAGACGAGAAGGAGGTGGGCGTAGCGATGGTCGAGGTTGGGGCCTCGACGACCGAGGTGGCCGCCTACTACGAGGGAAAGATCCGGCATGTGGCGATCCTGCCCTTTGGCGGGGACACGGTGACGAACGACCTCGTGCGAGGGCTCTCGATCCCCTTCTCGGAGGCGCAGCGGGCCAAGGAGGAGTACGCGGTGGCCTTCGCACAGCTCGTCGATCCCCAGGAGACGGTCGAACTCCCGGGGCCCGCTCCGGGGCAGATGCGGCACGTGGCCCGCGAGCTCATCGCTCACATCGTCGAGCAGCGCCTCGACGAGATCTTCGGCATGGTGAGCGACGAACTCGCGGGGGCGGGGGTGGCCGACCGCCTCGGCGCGGGGATCGTCCTGACCGGGGGGACCGCGTCCCTGCGCGGGATCCTCGAGATGGCGGGCCAGGTCTTCGCCTCGCCGGTGAGGGTCGGTCTCCCGGAAGAAGGGCTCTCCGGACTGGCCGACTCCGTGCGGCGCCCCCGCTTCGCGACCGTGGCCGGGCTCTGCCTCCACGGGGCGGACCGCTACTACGAGACGGGGGAGGGGGCTTCGAACCTCTCCTCCAACCTGTTGTCCCGTGTGGGAGCATGGATCCGTGAGTTCTTCTGATCTGCGCTCCTTCCGGACGACCTCGGGCGACCCCCTTGCAGGATTGCCCCCGAGGTTGGAATCTTCGCGCGTTGCTTCGATGAACCTCCACCCCAGGAGTAGGAACCGATGATGATCTTCGAATTCGAGGACAGCCCAGCCCAGAACGCCCGCATGAAGGTCGTGGGGGTCGGGGGAGCCGGCGGAAATGCGGTGAACCGCATGGTCGACGAGGACCTGGAGGGGGTGGAGTTCATCTCCGCCAACACGGATGCCCAGGCGCTGAAGTGCTCGCGCGCCCAGGTCACCCTGCAGCTCGGCAAGAAGCTGACCCGGGGGCTCGGGGCGGGGGCACGCCCGGAGATCGGGCGCCAGGCGATCGCCGAGTCGGACGACGAGATGCGAAAGGTGCTCGACGGGGCCGACCTCGTCTTTATCACCGCCGGGATGGGGGGGGGCACGGGGACGGGTGCCGCTCCGATCATCGGTGAGATCGCCCGCGAGATGGGCGCCCTCACGATCGGGATCGTGACCCGCCCCTTCTCCTTCGAGGGGAAGAAGCGGATGCGCCAGGCCGAGCAGGGGCTGGCCGAGCTCCGGCGCTCGGTCGACACGATGATCGTGGTGCCGAATGACCGGATCCTGTCCGTGGTGGGGAAGGGGACGACCTTCAAGGACGCCCTGAAGAAGGCCGACGAGGTGCTCCTGCACGCGACCCAGGGAATCAGCGACCTGATCCGCGTCACGGGCGAGGTGAACGTCGACTTCGCCGACGTCCGCACGGTCATGTCGTGCCGGGGTCCGGCGCTCATGGGCTCGGGCTTCGGCGAGGGCGAGAACCGGGCGCAGGAGGCGGCGCAGGAGGCGATCTCCTCGCCCCTCCTCGACGACGTCTCGATCAAGGGCGCCCGCGGCGTCCTGATTAACATTACGGGCGGAATGGACCTCGCCATTGACGAGGTGACGCAGGTGTCGAGCATCATCCAGGAGGAGGCGGGTGACGAGGCCGAGATCATCTTCGGCGCGGTGCACGATCCGGAGCTGGAGGGCAAGATCCGGGTCACGGTGATCGCGACCGGATTTGACACCCAGGAAGAGAGGGGCGAACATGGTGTGATCCGTCCCGACTTCCGGCGGCCACAGGCAACGCCTCGAGCGGCGCCGGTGCAGCAGCAGCCGGAGCCGCGGCGGCGGGCGGTGGCAGGGGGCGAGAACGAGCGGGTGGCCCCCTTCAACCGGCCTCCGGAGAGAACGGTCGATCACTCTCAGATCGGCGAGCTGGACATTCCGACATTCATCCGTCGGCAGATGGACTGAGCGAGCCTTCCGCTCCCGGTCTGCCTGCCGGTGAGCATGCAAGGAACCGCGACGACATGACATCGATCTTTTCCCGACCTGCCGGCGCCCTCCTGGGCGTCGGCGGGGTCGTCGGGCTCGGCCTCTTCGTGGTCGCGCCCGCCTTCTCCGAATCCGTGCCCGACGCGGGAGTCCTGGAGGGGCTGCACGCCGCCTCCGCCGAGGAGGTCCACGTCGAGGTGCTCACCCGGGGACAGACCTTCGGAGGCATCCTGAACCGGGCCGAGCTCTCGCCGACGGAGCAGCAGAGCCTCCTTCTCGCCTTCCGCGAGCAGGCGAACCCGGCGAGGATGCGTGACGGGACGGAGATCGTTCTGCGGCGGGTGCGGGGCGAGGCGACGCTTCGCGGGATCGATGTCGCGATCAACGCGGACGAACTCGTCCGGCTCGAGCGCGACGCCTTCGGCTGGCGTTCCACGACGGTCGAGACCCCGGTCTGGTCCGACACCATCATGGTCGCGGGAACGATCACCTCGGATCTCTGGAGCGCGGTCGTTCGGAACCCGGCCCTGAACGAGATGCCGGTCGGCGACCGGGCCCGGGTGATCGACCTGATGGACCGCGTGTTCCAGTGGCAGCTCGACTTCTCGCGGCAGATCCAGCGGGGCGACACCTACCGCCTCGCCTTCGAGCGGCAGGTGCGCCCGGACGGGACGATGCGCACGGGACGGATTCTCGCGGCCGAGCTCGTGAACCGGGACACGCCCCTCCACGCGGTCTGGTTCGACCTGCACGACGACGGTGTGGGAGGCTACTACGACCTGGAGGGTGAGTCCCTACGGCGTGCCTTCCTCCGTGCGCCGCTCGAGTACCGGCGGATCTCCTCGGCCTTCAACATGAACCGCTTCCATCCGATCCTGAACGAGCGGCGGCCGCACATCGGGGTCGACTACGCGGCGGCGACGGGGACGCCGGTGATGGCGACGGCCGACGGCGTGGTGACGGTTCGCGGGGTGCAGGGGGGATACGGGAACCTGGTCGAGATTCGACATGCGAACGGCTTCATGACCCGCTACGCCCACCTGAACGGCTTCGCCTCGGGCATCCGTGTCGGCGGGCGGGTGGCCCAGGGCCAGATTATCGGATACGTGGGAATGACGGGTCTCGCGACTGGCCCCCACCTCCACTACGAGATGCACCGGAGCGGACGTCCCGTCGACCCGTTGAACGTGGACATCCCGGCCGGCGACCCGATTCCGGTCGAGGCCCGTGAGCGGTGGGCAGCCGAGCTGCAGACGCGCTTCGCCCTCGTGGAGCGGCTCCCCGCGGCGGCCGACCTGCGTCGCGCCGAGGCCCGGACCGATGAGGCGGGAGAGGCCCCCGCCCGTGGCGACATCGACGAGAACTGAGCGCAGCCGAGAGGCTCCGCAGGATACCGGGAGGACGCTTCGCCTCGTTCTGAGGGGGGGCGTCCTTCTCGTTCTGATCCTCCTCCTCCTCGACCCGGTGATCCCCGGGACGGCGCCCGAGGCGGGGGAGCGCGTCGAGCGCCGGTGGGTCCTCCTCGACTGGGGAGCCGCCCTCGAGGTCGAGCCCGGGCCGGAGGGGGAGCTTCGCGCGATTGCCCTTGACGGCGCCCTCGCCCGGACGGGGCGGGGGTTCCGCGCCGCCCTCCTCGGGTCGGAGCCGGAGGGGGTTCCCCCGGGCGAGATCGCCGAGCAGCCCCTGCGCCCCCCGGTGGCCGACCCGGGACCCGCCCTCCAGCGCCTCGCCGAGGCGGGGGCCGACTCGATCGTGGTCGTCTCGCCCCTGCGCTTCGGGGGGGGCACCCTCGCGGGGGCACTCGACGGGCTCCCCGTTCCGGTCGTCTTCGAGCGGGTGGGCGGGGAGCTCCGAAACGCCGGGATCCTCGAGCTCGTCCTCCCGCGGCGCGTCCCGGCCGGGGAGCGGGTCGAGGGGTACCTGACCCTCTTCGGGGAGGGCGGGGTCGAGGGGGATTCGCTCGAGGTCGAGCTGCGCCTCGACGAGACGGAGCTCCTCCGCCTGGCGGCGCCCCTCCCCCGGGCGGGTGCCCGGCTCCAGCTTCCCCTCGCCTTCACCGCCCCGGCCGACACGGGCTCGGTCCGGATCACCGCGCGGGCCATGCTCGAGGGCGACCGCCACCCGGCCGACGACGTGCGGGTGGCCCGCCTGGGGGTGGGGCCTCCCGAGGGCGGGATCGTCCTCGTCTCCCTGACCCCGGACTGGGAGCTCCGCGTGCTCCTCCCCGTGCTCGAGGCGGCGACGGGGCTCGAGGGAGAGGGGTGGCTCCGGCTGGGCCCCCCGCCGGGGCGCTGGATCCCGACCGGGGGCGGGGCCGACCCCCTGACGCCGCTCGAGCCCGAACGGCTCCGCGAGCGAGCGCTCCGCGCCGGGCTCCTCGTCGTGCACGGCGTCGATGCCGAGGCGCCGCCCTGGCTCGAGGAGCTGGCCCGGGTCCACCCCCGCGTGCTCCACTTTCCCGGCGGTCCGCTCGGGGACCGGCTCGCGGGGCTCGAGGCCGGCGGCACCCGAGGCGGGGAGTGGCTCCCGGTCCCGGAGCTCCCCCCCTCGCCCGTGGCCCCCTTCCTGACGGGGCTGGAGCTGGGGGGCCTTCCTCCGTTGGGCGACCTGCGGGACCCCCCTCCGGGGGCGGTCTCCCCGGTGCTCCTCCTCCGGAGGAGCGCGGCCGAGGACCCGCGGCCGGCACTCGTGCTGCGCGAGACGGCCGAGGGGCGTCGGGCCATCGCGCTGGCCTCGGGGTTCTGGCGCTGGGGGCACCGCGCGGGGGATGCGCGCGAGCTCTACCGGGGCCTCTGGTCGGGGGTCGCGGGGTGGCTGATCGAGATCGACGCCCCGGCAGGGGGTGAGCTGCGGCCGGTGCGCTCGGTCACCGCGCTCGGCGAGCCGCAGCGGTGGGAGGCGGCCCGCGGCGCCGGGGGGGGGCTCGCGCTCGAGTTCCGGCCTCTCGAGTCCCCCGCGGACGCGGCAGAGCCCCTGCGCCGGAGCGCGGCCCTCGACGAGCGGGGGCGGGGTACGATCAGCCCGATTCCGGTGGGGCGCTGGGCATGGGAGGGGCGGGTCGAGCTCCCCTCCGACACCCTGCGCGGGACGGGGGAGTTCGAGGTCGAGGGGTGGAGCGGTGCCCTCGTGACGCCTCCGCTCGATCCGGTGCCCGAGGCGCATCGGCCCTCGGAGCGGCTGGCCGAGGTGGCGGGGGCGCCGGGAGGAAGGCCCCTGCGCACGCACCCCCTCCCCTGGCTGATCCTCGTGGGACTGCTCTGCCTGGGGTGGGTGCTCCGGCGGCGGGCGGGGCTGAGGTAGGGGGCACGGACGGGGTCGGGGGGCCGGACGCCCTTCTTCCCGTGTGGAGGGTGGCCCGAGCCCCGGCGGCGAGCGATGCCCCCTCCCGCTCGCCCGCAGGAGGTGTACCTTTCGGGTGGCTCGCCGCCACCGGGGCGGCTTTCTCTTCGATCGGGGACCCTGACGGGCAGGCATGCGACTTTTCAAGAAGAAGGACGAGAAGCGGAAGAGCATCTGGAAGAAGGTCGTCGACCTCGCCCTGACCGATGTGCGGGTGCTCGCGGGGGGGATGGACCACGAGTCGCTCGAGGAGCTCGAGGAGCGGCTCCTGGCGGCCGACTTCGGGGTGCAGGCGACGCTGCGGCTCGTGGAGCATGTCGAGGAGCTGGCGCGGCGGGGAAAGATCCGCGGACAGGGGCAGCTCCGGGACGCGCTGCGGGCCGAGGTGAAGCGGATCCTCGAGGAGGGCTCGGAGCTGGAGCTCGCCGAGAACCCCGGCGAGGGGCCGACGGTGTATCTCGTGGTCGGGGTGAATGGGGTGGGGAAGACGACCTCGATTGCGAAGCTCGCGCACTTCCTGCGCCAGGAGGGGCGCTCGGTCCTCGTCGCGGCCGGGGACACCTACCGCGCGGGGGCGGTGAGCCAGCTCGAGACCTGGGCGGGGCGGGTGGGGGCGGAGTTCCTGCGTGGCCAGGAGGGGGGCGATCCGGCCGCGGTGGCCTTCGATGCGATCGAGGCCGGGGTGGCG
>SLDT01000132.1 GCA_007125125.1 Gemmatimonadota bacterium
CCCCCCCTCAGTTCGATGCCGCGGCAAGCTCCCGGCCCGCCGCAGCCATCGCGCGAACGCGATCGGCATCGGCGGCGCCCGCCGCGTCGCCGTCGAGCTGACCGGCGAGGGTGTTCAGGAGGTCCCGACGCGCGGTGCCGCTTGCTGCCTCGGCCGCGCTCAGCGCCTGGTCGATCTGGCTCGTCCGGGCCGCGGGCAGCCCCTCGTTGCGCACGAGCTGGTCGAGGTACGAGCGCACGACGGGGAATGCGGGGGGCCAGGTCAGGAAGGGCTGGCTCTGCGGGTTGTACTCGTCCATGATGACGAGCTTCGCCGCGGCGATCTCGTTCTCCGAGAGGTGCTCGCTCGGCAGGAGCTCAAGCACGTCCAGCCCCCGCGACAGCTCCGAGGAGTAGATGTAGCCGTTGTACCAGTAGGCGCCCCACGAGCCTCCGACCACCAGGTTCTCCGCATCGACCGGGCCCCGATCGAAGAAGGCGATCTCGACCGGGTTGTCCGGATCGGTGAACTCGAAGACGTTCACCCCGCCCTGGTACCAGCCCTGCACCTTGATGTCGCGCCCGGGCACCGGGATCAGTCCCCCGTTGTGCGACACGCAGTTCTCCGTCTCGGTCTGCGCCGCCATCATCTTGAAGTAGGCGTGCTGCCGCATCCGCCCGTTGTAATCGATCGACAGGATCGTGTTGCCACCGAGCCGCAGCGGATCGCCCTCGCGGCAGCGCGCCTGCGTTCCCCCGCCCCACTCGTCCGTGAACACGACGGTGGTCGCCTCGTTGTTGAACACGGCCGTGTGCCAGAGCGAGAAGTTCGGATCCGAGAGCCCGTCGAGCCGCACCGGCACCGCCGGGTTCGAGGCGTCGAGCATGATCCCGTAGCTCCCGCACGCCCCGGCGACCAGGTTGAAGGCCGGGTACGCCGTCAGGTCATGGCACCCGGACGGGCCGCCCCGACGCCCCGCCGGAAGCAGGCCCTCGAAGATCCGCCCGTAGCCGACCACCGCGCCCTCCTCCGGCCGGTCCCGCTCGACCCGGATGATGTCGACCCGAAACTGCGCCGTGTTCGGGTTCTCGGCGACCGGCCCCGACGAGCACTCCGGCATCTCGTCCGCGCTCCGCACGCTCGACGACCCGCCGACATAGATGTACATCACGTCCGGATCGTTCGGATCCGGCACGAAGGTGTGCGTGTGCGACCCGCGGCAGGTCTGGATGTTGTGCACGAGCCTCGGATTGCGAGCATCACTCACATCGAAGACCCGCACCCCACGCATCCGGTCGGCCCCGTCCTGCACCCCCTGCATCCCGCAGTCCTTGCGGGCCCGGTTGCTCTCGGCCGAGATAAACAGGAGGTTCCCCCAGATCGAGGGATCGCCCTGGTCCGTCGCGCACTCCATCACGCTCATCAGCGTCGGGTTCGTGGGATCGGAGATGTCCCAGATCATGAACCCGCTGAAGTTCCCCTGGTAGACGTAGTTCCCGCCGAAGGCCAGGTCCGAGTTCACGAAGGAGAGCCCCCGCGCGTGATCGAACTCCGGGGGCTTCTCCCGGTACGCCACGAGCTGCATGTTCCACGACGCCTGCTCGGCCGTGTTCTTCTCACCCGCCGCCAGCCCGACCCGCGGGTCATCGAGCGTCGGAAGCACGTCGCCCGGCCGCGCCTGGGCCGCAAGTTCCGGGGCCGGCAGCGCGATCGCCGCCCCCCAGGCGAGGAGGGCCACCGAGAGCCCGGTCAGGGCCGCACGCGCGACCTTCGTCATCGAATTCTTCATCGGGATTCGCTCCTGGGAGTGGTGTCAAGCTCAGCGAGCATCGCTTCCATCGCGCCGATCTCGTCGAGCTGATCGGTCGCCACATCGTTTGCAAAGGCCCAGATCTCGGAGTCCTGTCCCGCACCCGGCGAGTCGAAGAGCTCCTCGACCATCTGGACCGCGCCGACATGGTGCTCGATCATGAGGGTGAGAAAGAGCCGGTCGAACTCCTCCCCGCGGGCCGCGTCGAGCCGTGCGAGGTCCTCGTCCGAGACCAGCCCCGGCATCCGCATCGCCTGGATCTGGGCCTCGTCGGGCACATCCTGGCCGCGCTCCGCCAGCCAGCGCTTCATGAGGGCGATCTCGTCGTGCTGCGAGATCTCGATCTTCTCGGCCAGGAGGAGCAGCCGCTCCCCCGCCCCATGCGTCGGCGCCATCTCGGCCATCACAAGCGCCTGAGCATGGTGCCCGATCATCATCTGCATGAAGCGCACATCGGCCACCGTGAAGCCCGGGCCATCCGTCGCCTCGAGTCCCACATGGTCATGCCCCGCATGGGCCTCGTCGTGGTGCTCGTGGGCCTCGTGGGCCGCGTGATCCTCGTCCTCGTGCCCCGCATGGTCCCCGCCGCACCCAACCAGGAAGAGAAGGGTCGCCGCGAGCACGCCCGGGCCCGCCAATCGCATCATTGCCACTGAACCTCGCATTCGTCAGGGTCCGAGACCGACCTCCGGGCCCACCCCCCGCCACATCGCACGGGAAGAAGGCACCCGTCCACCGAAGGAACCCGCCACCCGCCCCGAGCGGCGCACCGCAAGGGAGGAAGGCAGGCCCGCCAGATCCACGGGCCGGAGGTCGGAAAGGTCTATGGAGGGGCAACCTACGTGCCCGCGGCCTCGCGCGCCACCACCCCGCCGGTGCCCTTTGCATGGACGCCCCGGACGGTGGTATCATGCGGGGAGGCCGCGAGGAGCTGGGGGGTCGGGGCCGACGCGCGGTGCGGGCGCCCGCCGGCCCACGAGGCGGCCGAACGCCTGGGACGGTTGGCGGGGTGCACGTCGGGGTTCGCGGTGCGTTCGCCCCCCCGTGCACGACGCGGCCGAACGCCGGGGGGCCGGTGGCGCGCCCGGCGGCCTGCCCCGGCGGCGTGCCCCGGCCACCATCGCGCGATCCCACTTTTCCCGAACCGCTGGAGAGCATGCCGCCGATGAAGCGAGACGACGAGAACGCCGCGAGGGGTGCCGACGGGCTGGCTCCCCTTCCTCCCGAGGAGCTGTACCGCGTGTGTGACCCCGACTCGCTCGGGTTCGAGACCACGGACGAGCTGACCGAGGGCGATGCGCGACTCGGGCAGGAACGGCTGGTCTCCTCGATCGAGTTCGGGATGGGGATGCGGCGGCCCGGATACCACATCTTCGCGCTCGGGCCCCGCAACACGGACAAGCGCGAGATCGTCTCGGCGCTGCTCGAGGAGCGCTCGGCCGGGGAGGCGGTGCCCCCGGACCTCTGCTACGTGCACAACTTCGACGAGCCTCATCGTCCGCGCCTGCTCGTGCTTCCGGCCGGGGAGGGGGGGGAGTTCGCGCGCGCGATGGAGGGGCTCCGCTCCGAGATCGAGAGCTCGCTGATCGCGGCCTTCGAGAGCGAGGAGTACCAGGCCCGGCGGAGTGCGCTTCGGGAGCGGACCGAGGAGGAGCACGGCCGGGACTTCGAGCAGCTCCAGGAGCGGGCGCGGGAGAAGGGGCTCGCGGTGCTCCAGACTCCGGCGGGTTTCGGGATCGCCCCCCTCGACGAGAAGGGCGAGATCATGGGCGACGAGGAGATCGAGGCGCTGAGCGACGAGAGGCGGGAAGAACTGGAGGAGAACTCGCGCGAGCTCCAGACCGAGATCCAGGGGCTTCTGCGCACGGTGCCCGCGCGCAAGCGGAAGATCCGGGGCCAGCTCCGGGAGCTCGATCGGGAGATGGCGGCCTTCGCGATCGACGAGCTTTTCGAGGGGGTGCGCGAGCGCTTCGAGGAGCACGAGGCGGTGGGGAGCTACCTCGACCAGGTGCGCGACGACATCGTGGAGCACGTGGTCGGGATCCTGAGGGAGCTCGCCGCCCGGCAGGAGGGAGGGCCCCAGACGCCCTTCCCCCAGTCGCAGGAAGGGGAGAACGGGCCCGACGGGGGGATCGGCGGGAGTGCGTACCTGCGGCGCTACCGGGTGAACCTCCTGGTCGACCACGCCGAGACGGAAGGGGCGCCGGTGTTCTACGAGGACCACCCCTCGTACCGGAACCTCGTGGGGCGGGTGGAGCATCGCTCGCGGATGGGGGTGCTCTCGACCGACTTCAGCCTGATTCGGGCGGGGGCCTTCCACCGTGCGAGTGGCGGGTACCTGGTGCTCGATGCGCGGGCGGTGCTGATGGAGCCCTTTGCCTGGGAGGCGCTGAAGCGCACGCTCACGACGGGGTATCTGAAGATCGAGTCGCTCGGGCAGAACTACAGCCCGATCAGCACGGGCTCGCTCGAGCCGGAGCCGCTCGAGTGCGATGTGAAGGTCGTGCTCTTCGGGGAGCGGCGGGTCTACTACCTCCTGTGTGCGCTCGATCCGGAGTTCTCCTCGCTCTTCAAGGTGGAGGCCGACTTCGAGGACGAGGTGGAGTGGCGGTTCGAGGGGGAGGGCGAGGGCGAGGGGGCGGCGGGGGCGTATCCGCGCTACCTGGCCGGGATCGTGCGGGCGCGCGGGCTGCGTGCGTTCGACCGGACGGGGGTGGCGCGGGTGGTCGAGGAGGCGTCGCGGATGGCCGGGGACCGGGAGCGGCTGACCACGGTCTCGATGGACATCGACGACCTCCTGCAGCAGGCCGACCACTGGGCGGGCGCCGAGGGGCGGGAGCAGGTGACGCGGGCCGACGTGGAGCGGGCGATCGAGGAGAAGGAGCGGCGCTCGAGCCGGCTTCGGGACCGGCTGCAGGAGCAGATCGTCCGGGAGACGGTCTTCATCTCGACGGAGGGGGAGGCGGTCGGGCAGATCAACGGGATCGCGGTGCTCAGCTCGGGGAACCTCGCCTTCGGGCGTCCCTCGCGGATCACGGCGCGGGTGGGGCTCGGGAAGGGAGAGATCGTCGACATCGAGCGCGAGGTCGAGATGGGCGGGCCGATCCACTCCAAGGGGGTGCTGATCCTGAAGGGGCTCCTCACGGAGCGCTATGCGCGGGAGCGGCCGCTCTCGCTGCGGGCGAGCCTCGTCTTCGAGCAGTCCTACGGCGGAATCGACGGGGACAGCGCCTCGGTGGCGGAGCTCCTCGCGCTCCTGTCCGCGATCGGGCGGGTGCCCCTCCGGCAGGGGCTCGCGGTGACCGGATCGGTGAACCAGCACGGGGAGGTGCAGGCGATCGGGGGGGTGAACGAGAAGATCGAGGGGTTCTTCGAGGTCTGTCGCGAGCGGGGGTTGACCGGGGACCAGGGGGTCGTGATCCCGCGCGCGAACATGAAGCACCTGATGCTCCGAAGCGAGGTCGTCGAGGCGGCGGCTGAGGGGCGCTTCCGGATCCATGCGGTGGGGCGCATCGAGGAGGCGATCGAGCTCTTCACCGGGGTCGCGGCCGGGGAGCCGGATGCCGAGGGGCGCTTCCCGGCAGGGAGCGTGAACGGTCGGGTCGACGCCGAGCTGCAGGCGATGTCGGAGCGGCTCCAGGCCCTCGCGCGTGCGGCCGCGCCCGGGGTCGGGGGAGGCGCGGGGGAGAACGGGGGGGCGGTGCCCGAGGGAGCGGGCGATGGCAGGACCCTCGGGGGAGGCCACGATGGCGGGTGAGGGCGGGGGCGAGGAGCCTGTGCGCGCGGCCGCCGTGCGGGGCGAAGTCGTGGTGCGCCGGATCCTGGTCGGACTTGATGGTTCGCGACCGAGCCTCGGCGCGCTCGAGGTCGCGGTGGAGCTCGCCGCGCTTCTCGAGGCGGAGCTCGAGGGGCTCTTCGTCGAGGAGGAGGCCTGGCACCGCGTGACGGCCCTCGGCTCGACGGGGGTGATCGGAGGCTATACCGGTGCGGTGCGGAGCCTCGGCGCCGGGGAGCTCTCGCGGGAGCTGCGCGCGGCCGCCCGGCGGCTCTCGAGGCGACTCGAGCGGGCGAGCCGTCGACTCGCGCGCGAAGCGAGCTTCCGGGTCGAGCGGGGGCGGGCCGAGGCCGTGCTCCTCGCTGCGGCCGCCGAGGCCGACCTCATCACCGTCGGGTGCGTGGGGCTCTCGCCGGGGCGGGCGGGACGGCTCGGGCGCACCGCGCGCGCGCTCGCCGAGCGCACGGAGACGCCGATTCTCTTCCTCACCGGAGGGGAGACGGCGCGCCTCGGGCGGCGGGTGGTCGCGATCGGGAACGGGGGGTCGGGAGCCGGGAGCTCCGAAGAGGGCTCCGGTGAGGGAGAGTGGGGCCCGGAGGCCGAGGGGGAGCGTGGCGCCGAGGCCGAGGGAGCCGCGCTCGCGCTGGCCCTTGCCGGCGAACTTGCCCGGCGCCGCGAGGTCGACCTCGAGGTGGTCGCGGTCGACGCCCCCGGAAGCGGGGAGGACGAGGCCGGGCGGGCCGCCGAGGGGTCGGAGCTCCATCTTGTGCCCGAGCTGACCGCGGACGCCGTCGATCGCGTGATCGGACCGACGCGCGATGTCGTGCTCGTGGTCTCGCGCCACTCCGCGCTCCTGCGGGCCCACTCCCTCGAGGCG